>PWQB01000769.1 GCA_003556955.1 Nostocaceae cyanobacterium CSSed10_463m | reverse complement strand
TAATCGAACATCTGTCAACCATGCACTTACGACTATTGCACCAGTCCTTAATTTCTCGCAACCCATAGTTGTAGGCAACGCGACAAATATCCATCCACTCAAGAAGTGTCTGTTCTTGGGTGATAGTCGGGTAGATTCGATAGCGGTAATTCATGGTTAGCATTTCACTAATCTACCAAATATTTACTAGCATTAGTTTCTCTAGTAAATTAAAGCCGTGCTTGAAGCACGGGGTTTTCAGACCAATTATTTGATAAATAAGTTGCCTATGATTGCGGCTAAATTCATATATCAACATGGATCAGCATTCTGTGACCAAAGAAAAAAAGGATACAAGTCCCCGGATTTATCAGTGGGTTATTTAATTTTGAATTTTGAATTTTGAATTTTGAATTCGGAGCGCAGCGACGTGACTAGCAGCAGTGTAGTTAAAGAAAAAGCCAGAGAGTTGGGATTCCACAAAGTTGGGATTGCTGCTGTAGATGGGGTAGATAATACAGACGCACAGAGGTTACAAGCCTGGATAAATCTGGGTTATCACGCCGATATGGAGTGGATGAATAGCCCCAAGCGTCAAGATATGAAGTTAATTATGCCAGAGGCGCGATCGCTAATATCTGTCGCCCTCAATTACTACACCCCAGATCAACGTCCTGAAGGCGAAGAATACGCCAAAATTTCTCGCTATGGCTGGGGTAGGGACTATCATAAAGTGATGCATAAAAAGCTCAAGGCGCTGATGTTGTGGCTAGAATCATTGGGTGCTGGTATTCAAGCCAAATATTATGCAGACACTGGCCCAGTACAAGATAAAGTCTGGGCGCAACGAGCCGGAATCGGTTGGATTGCGAAAAATGGTAATCTGATTACTAGAGAGTATGGTTCTTGGGTATTCTTAGGAGAGATCATTACAAATCTGGAACTAGAAAGCGATCGCCCACATACAGAACATTGTGGTAATTGCACTCGTTGTCTAGACGCTTGTCCCACAGGAGCAATTACCCAACCGTTTGTAGTTGATGCTAATCGCTGCATTGCCTATCATACCATCGAAAATCGCTCAGAAACACTACCAGAGGCAATATCAGCCCATTTAGAAGGTTGGGTTGCGGGTTGCGATATTTGCCAAGATGTTTGTCCGTGGAATCAGCGTTTTGCTCAGACAACTGATGTAGCAGATTTTCACCCTTATCCGGCTAATATTGCGCCTCATCTGATAGAATTAGCCAACATCTCAACCGAGGATTGGGATAAACGATTTCCCGCATCAGCCTTGCGGCGGATTAAGCCAGAAATGTTAAGACGAAATGCCCGTGCTAATCTTGACGCATCCAAACTTAAAGAATGATCCAGAAAGTAATTATTTTTGATTTTGATGGCACAATTGCGGATACAGTAGATGCTCTTGTGAATATTGCCAATCGTTTAGCTGTAGAGTTTGGTTATATACAAATTAGTCCAGAAGAACTTGCCCTGTTAAGAAATTTTAGTTCTAGGGAAATTATTAAATACTCAGGAATTTCTTTATTTAAAATTCCATTTCTACTCAAAAAAGTTAAAGGAGAATTAAAACATAAACTGCAAGAATTAAAACCAATACCGGGTATTGATGCAGCTTTAATAGAACTGCAAAACGAAGGTTATAGATTAGGGATTATTACATCTAATTCCAAAGAAAATGTGACAGGTTTTTTGAAGAATAATGAATTAGAGCAGTTATTTGACTTTATTTATTCAGGAGTCACAATTTTTGGAAAAACCACTATAATTAATAACGTATTAAAACAAAAACAACTTCAAACTCAAGCAGTGATTTATGTCGGTGATGAAACCAGAGATATAGAAGCTTCAAAAAAAGCTAATATCAAAGTAATTGCAGTAACTTGGGGTTTTAATTCTCCCGAAGCTTTAGCCAAACATAACCCTGAATTTCTGATTAAACATCCCAGCGAACTATTAGAAGTGATCAAAAAATGCTGAGAGGTTAGTCACGTCGCTGCGTTCCGAATTAAAAATTAAAAATTAAAAATTAAAAATTAAAAATTAAAAATTAAATACCCCACGGATAAATCCAGGGTCTTGAATTAATGTTGTTTCACTTTTTTCTTCTCCATAAATAAATTTAGGGGCTTGTCAAAGCTTCAAAACCAGAGACTATATCCAGGAGTTCGGCGGTAATAGAACTTTGGCGTTGGCGGCGATAATCAGCGTTGAGGTCTGATAAGCGTTCTTCGATGTTTTTTTCCGCAGCTTGCATTGATGACAGGCGACTGGCGTTTTCACTGGCTAAAGACTCGGCAAAAGCTCTGTATAAAGATATAAATAGATATTGTCGAATTAATGCGGAAAATAATTGATTTTCATCCATTGTAAAGGTTGGTAATACTGGGGTAGTCCAAGCCTTGGTTTCTAAACTGTGCAACCAATGGGGGTCAACTGGTAACAGGCGTAAATTCGTGGGGCGATAGGATGCACCAGACAGGGATTTGTTGTAAAACAAGATGATTTTCTCAACTTGTTGCTGTGTTTGCCATTGTTCGATAGTTAGCAACATTTCCTGCACCATTACAGTGATTTCACTGACAGAATTGGGAACAGAAAATTGCGCTGTGATGGTTTTTCCTGATGCTTCTAATGGCAAAATTAACCGCGCCCCAACTACAGCTATTTTAATATGTTTTGGCTGTAACTGGTTAAGTTCCTCTACTGCAAAATTGGCTATTTGTTCATTAAATTGACCGCATAAACCTTGGTCTGAGCCAAATATAATCACACCGCAAGAATTAGATGATTTACTGGTATTTGCAGATGCTAAAATACTCTTTTGTTCAGAAAAATAGCGCTGTCTGAGAACAATTTGTAGCCCCATTTCAATGGTGCGGTTATAGTCGGCTAAGGATTCTACTGCTGTTTGATATTGTCGAATGCTGACAGCAGCGAGGGCTTTCATGGTTTTGACTACAGACTGTAAATCTTGAACGCTGCCAATTTTTGCTCTTAATGACTCAATTGTGGGCATTTTATGCTTCCTCTTGGGGTTTCAAGAATGCTGCTGCTTCTTGGGCTACACTTAACAAAGCATTCCTATCTTCATCACTCAGCTTTTCACCGGCTTGAATACGCTCGCTCACCTGCGATAATTGTTCTGTAACTTGTTGACGCACAGCTTTAGCCGCTTCCTCAATTTTATCTAGGGGAATGTCGTCAAAAATACCTTCTGTCACAGCTAACAACACAGCAATTTGTTCTGCTACTGGTAAGGGTTGGTATTGAGGCTGCTTTAATATCTCTCGCACACGTCGCCCCCTTTCTAAGGTTTGGCGGGTGTCTTCATCTAGCTGTGTACCAAAACGAGCAAAAACTTCTACTTCCTGAAATTGCGAGTAAGACAGCCGTAAATCTCCAGCGACAGCGCTATAAGCTGGTAATTGGGTTTTTCCTCCCACCCTGGAAACTGATTTACCGACATCTACCGCAGGTAACACACCTTTTTGAAACAAGTCAGGAGATAAATAAATCTGTCCGTCGGTGATGGAAATCAAATTAGTGGGAATATATGCAGAAAGATTCTGGGCTTGGGTTTCCACAATTGGTAATGCTGTGAGTGAACCACCACCCAGTTCTGCACGTAGGTGGGTAGCACGTTCTAAAAGGCGGGAATGAATGTAAAAAATATCACCTGGATATGCTTCTCTTCCAGGAGGGCGACGCAGTAATAGGGAAAGTTCCCGATAAGCCCAAGCGTGATGAGTTAAATCATCGTAGACAATTAAGACATCACGCCCTTTTTCCATGAAATATTCTGCAATGGTTGTGGCTGCATAGGGGGTAATATATTGCAATCCTGGTGGGTCTTCCCCGGATGCTACTATGACAATGGTGTAATCCATTGCGTTATGTTGGCGCAAGTCAGCGATTACTTTGGCGACGGATGAGGCGCGTTTACCAATGGCACAGTAAATACAAATTACATTTTGGTGCTTTTGATTAATTATAGTATCAGTGGCGATCGCAGTTTTCCCAATTTGGCGATCGCCTACAATTAATTCTCGTTGTCCTCTCCCAATAGGAACCAAAGCATCTATAACTTTTATACCTGTCTGCAACGGTACTATTACGGGAGCGCGATCCATGATGGCGGCGGCTTGTCGTTCTACTGGAAGGCGTTCTGCTACCCGAATCGCTCCTTGATTATCTAAAGCTTTACCAGTTACATTTAGCACTCGTCCTAAAAGTCCTTCGCCTACGGGTACATCTAAAACTCTCCCGGTGCGGTGTACTTCTTGTCCAGCTGCTAAATGTTGGCTATTACCTAATAAGATTACCCCAATTTCGTTGGGATCTAAGTTAAAGGCTATTCCTAATATATCGCCGGAAAAACGCAAGATTTCATCGGCTTTAACGTTGGGTAAACCTGAGATGTTAGCAATTCCTTGAGTTAAGGATTTGATTATGCCAATTTCATGAGTTTGGATTTGGGGTTGATGGTTATTTAATACTTGTTCAAAGGTTGTAAAGGTGTTATTTAGGAGTGTTTGTAGGGGATTTTTGTTCATGAGTTTGTTTCACGCAGAGGCGCAGAGGCGCGGAGAGAAGAGAGGAGAATTAAGGCTTATTTGTGTTTTGTTTGATGATTGTGGAAAATTGTTCTGATAAGGTTTGTAGGTAGTCGTCGAATGTCCAGGAAATTTGATAGTTAGATATTTGTAATTTTATGCCACAAATTAGGGCGGGTGAGGTGGTGAATTTGATATTTTTACCGTTAATTATTTGCTGGGATTGCAAAACATTAATAATTTCTTGGCGCTGGGTTTGGGGTATATTAAAGCTGCTATAAATGATAATTTCTGTGGCTGATTGCTGTGTGATTTCTTGGCGTTGTGTCTCATCTAATGTTTGCAGACGATTGAGAAATACTTTTATTGTCTGTTGTTCTAAGTTAGCGTCTGCTAAATCCTCTAAAGTCCGGCGAGTAATCGCATAAGTTTGTTCTTGTACCCGTTTACCTAAATTCGCTAAAAATTCATCTTGTTCCCTGTGAATTGCTTCGCGCCATCCTGTCTGCATTGACTCAACTTCTTGGCGGGCTTGGTTGATTAGTTGTTTACGTTCTTCCTCCGCTTGGGCTTTAGCTTCATTTATAAAAGTTGCGCGTTGTTGATCTAATTCTTGTTGCTTTTGACGATATAATTCTGCTGCTTGTGCTGCTTCCTCTTGTTTGACTTGCGCCTCCTCCCAACGATTTGTAATTCTGCGCTGGCGTTCTTGCATAGTTTTAGTTATGGGTTTATATAAAAACCTCCACAACAGAAAAACCAGAATTAGAAAGTTAATAATTTGAGCGACGACTGTAAACCAATCAATCAGCATAGATAATTTTCCTCTTGACTATTAGCCAGTAAAATAGTCCCAAAAAGGATTAGCAAAAATTAAAATCATCGACACCACAAAACAGTAAATAGCTGTAGATTCAATAATTGCCAAACCCACAAATAAAGTGCGAGTAATAGTATTAGCTTGGTCTGGTTGTTGCGCCATTGCACCCAAAGCCCTCGCCACTGCCCAACCTTCCGCAATTGCTGGGCCAATAGAACCTATTGCTATCGTCAAGCCAGCCATAATAATCGAAACCATACCAATCAAACCAAGATTATCTATATTCATCTGTCTTCATAATTACTACCGAAATTAGTGTATAAAATTCAAAACTCAACTCTTACTCTCTCTCTGCGCCTGGTGCGCCTCTGCGTGAAACTTTTAATCCCCCACCTCTGTCCGCCGATAAACGCGAGTAGCAGAAGCAATATAAACCATTGCCAAAATTGCAAAAATATATGCTTGAATAATCCCAATTAAAAGCCCCAATAATCGAATCAAAATCGGAAAAAACAAAGGGACAAGAGATAACAAAATAGCCACCAGCATAGTCCCACTCATAATATTACCAAATAGACGCACTGCTAAAGCCAGAGTTCGGGAAAATTCACTAATAATATTGAAAGGTAACATTAAAGGTGTAGGTTGAATGTAATTCCTTAAATAACCTAGTAAACCTCGATTCAAAATGCC
>PWQB01000290.1 GCA_003556955.1 Nostocaceae cyanobacterium CSSed10_463m | reverse complement strand
CCTGTTTGATTATCTCGAATAGCAGAGAAAAAGGGACGGTCAACAATCATGCGGAAAGGTTCTGGCTTTTCTCTAAAAGATGTTGGGACCATTCCTATTGATGTCGCGGCTGCGGCTTCTGTACCTTCTTCGTTGACCTCCACAAATGTTTTATGTTTAACTTGACTAATTTTTAGGTTTTCACCCATACCAGAAAAATCAGCTTGATTGCTAAAAGCTTCTGTCATACCTAAAGCTTTGAGAGCATCATTGAGTGTCACATTATAATCTGTTTTAAACCGAGGTAAGCGAATAAATCCATCCCGATTTCTCAACTGAGACATCCATTTTTCCCAGTTCTCAAAATTCAAGTTTTGATAAAAGGTTTGGAGGTTAGACTCCTCTTTAGGCAAGAAGATATAAAAGCTAACTTTGCCATCTTCGCCATAAGGTAAACTAATCGCCTGAAACTGGTCATTCTCATAGTATCTATATTCACCAGTTTGCGACATCATCGGGTGTTGTTTCACTTCCCCAGATATTGATGTAAAAGGATGTTTTGTAGTTTGTGATTTATCAAACTGATTACTCCATTGCCCTTTGAAATATATGGCGTTAATCAAAAACAACACCTGTTCTGGTGGAATTTGTTCAACTATTTTGGTGATTTTACCACGGGTACTGTCTTGCACCCACTGATTTATAGTTTTGGCAGATGCGGCATCTTCAAAGTCTAAATTTGTTACCTTGGCTTTGTAGAAATCTTGAGCGCTTTGGAGAAAATTCGGCTGCAAAGTAGCGTCTTTATTTGCCCATAGTGAGTTGGCAATAGTCAATTGCACTTGCGGATCAGGATTTTCTAGCAACTCTTTTAATGTGGCGTAACTAGAGTTAATTTCTGGTAGACTCATCCCCTGTAATTCTAGGGTTTTAGCCATTGCTTGTTGAGTGGAACCGCTAGCACCATTATATGCCATAGCCAGCGCGATCGCTACACTGGAAGGGGAAATAAAAACATTATCTTCACTACTGTGATTTCTCAAAATCTCGGAAAACAATTTGAAGCCAAATTTATTATTAGCATCCACGAGTTTTGTATCAGAAACTAATGTTTTTTTTGGCAATCGAGTATCTGCATAAAGTAGATCAGATTGTGATAGGGTATTTGTATTACCACTAACTTGGGAACACCCTAATACACTAAACAGAACAACACTAGCTGCTGCTAAAACATAGCGTCTTCCCAGACTCACACCATAACGTCTTTGTAGGAATTTTTTTTCCACACCACTTAGTTTTTGCCGATTCATTCTGCTACCTCGTTTGCCCAAATTTTTTAGCTGTCTATACACAATTGACGCTAAATAATGTTTCGATTGTTTACTATTGCATTTAAATGACTCAACAATTTGGACGGTTACAGTTTTAGTAACAGCCGTTTAGTGGGCAGAATTAAATATAACTTATATAAGTCGATAATTCAGAAGGTAGTTCAGATTAAGTTTGAGACAAAGTGACAATTTAGAACAGTTTAATTCATGGCAATTGTATCCTAGAACACTTATTTAATAAAAAATAATTTTCGGTTAGTTTTTAAACATAAATAAATCTAATGATTAGACCTGGGCTTTTTCTGACGATATAGATCCCCGACTTCTTAGAGAAGTCGGGGATCTGGGTATTAGCATCCCCCTGCCTCATATCAAGTCCGGCAAATCACTTACGATATGTCATTGCGAGTGCAACGTTCGCGTAGCGTGGCGTTAGCCATAGTGGAACGACGCAATCGCCTAGACTCTGCGATTACTTCACTTCGCTATCGCTACGTTCGTAATGACAAAGGTTTAGTCGGACATGATATCACTTATTAAAGTCATAAGTATTTCTGCTTAATTTTTCTATATATACTCTGAATGCGTAGTCTTGCCAAGCGAGTTGGCGTTAAATCTGCAATATTCGCGGAAAGCTGGCTTTTGTGATCAAAAAAATCGTTTAATTCCGTCAAAATTACTTGAAATCGCTTGACAATATTTTCAGTCCTATACTCGGCAAAAAACTCTTCTGGTAGGTCGATAGTTTGTGAATATTTTAGCGCCTTCATCACACGTTGCACATCATACTCTTTGGAATAGCCGGCGATTTTATAGCAATTAAATCCAGGGTCTAAATAATCTGATAGTCCACCATTGACACTAGAAAACACCTGACAGCCACAAGCAAGAGCTTCCATTGGTTGTAGTCCAAAGCCTTCAGTCACAAGCTGTTGCGCCCAATATTCGGCAGAGTCATACAGGTAAATTTTCGCCTGATTAAATAGCCCAGGTAAATCTTCTATATAAGAATCAACTAATTTTAGTTGACATTGTTGCTGCAAAGCCGGAATTAATTCTTGGATTAAATATTCAGAAGATTTTCGGGCTTGAACTAAAACATCAATATCGCGCTGAAGATGTAAATTTTTAAATTCGTTACTAATTTGATTGGGTAAATAATAAATCAAAGAATGAGGAGATTTCTGCCCCCAATATCCCATTGTGTTACGGCTAACTGTAATGATGGGAATACTGGCTGGGAGGCGAAACTTGTAACCTGCACTATGGGCATGGTAAATCACATTGTATTGCTTGAGTTTGGCTGCTAATTTGGCTACATCAAATCCCCAGCTAATCACAAAAATAGCCTGATCTAAATTTTTTTCTGCCAACACATCATCAATAAACAGTTGGTCTGTTTCTCTTTGGCGATAAGTTACCACATCAGCACTACAGATTTGCTGCGCCAATTTTACGGTTTTTAATTCTGCCCAAAGTCCACCGCAGGCAAATTTACCATGAGTACCTGGAACTAAGAAATAAAGTTTTCTCATTCTTGCCAACTGACTTTTACGAAATGTCCTTGTCGTCCCCAAAGGTCACGAGTCAGGGTAATATTTTCAATTGCTAGGTTAAAGGGAATAGCTGTGGTGAGGTAGCGCTGGGCTATGGAACCTAAATCTGGTGCAAGTTCGGCGGCTGTGGTGGCGGCTATTCCTAAACCAATTAATTGCTCAATGGGTCGAAATGGTAGTAAGAGATTTACACCTACAACTAGTCCAGCTGTTAACAGCATGGCCACTGATGCATTTGTGCCACAACGAGGATGCACAGCTAAATCCCATTCTCCATTGATGAGACGATTTAAGCCTAGTGTTACCGCCCGCCGCAAATCACTGATGTTGACTTCACCGTAAAGATAAAATCCTTGTTCTGTAGATAAACCGCCTAAGAGTTCGTTATCTACCTGCACGGTTTTGGCTCTACCTGGGGGTGCATAGGCACTCTTGGTTTCACTTAAAACCCAAACAGTAGCGTGTTCTAAGGCGTGAACCTGCCTCAACAAAATCATTTCTCTCAGTCCGGGGATGAATGATAGTTGTTTGAGTAAATCAGCATCTTGTGTGGGTTGCGGTGCGGTAAAGTCAAAGCTGAGAAAATCAAAGGTAGATGGACTACCTGGAACAGACGCGGAAGTATTCATAAAAACAATGCTCTCCTCGCTGATGGAGCAAATAGATTTTATAAATGTAACGCTTGAGGCAGGAATTTGTTGCTAATTTTTGTTGATGATAGCTGATGAGCGTGGCTTAATTTCGATGTCGAATAGAATTTACGCTAGAGATTCACCAAAAAAATAAACGTGTGAGAAGAAGAACAATTAGTACACACCAACAATTAATCTAATCGTTCTTGATGGGTAGGACACAGCAATTAACCTCATCAAGGCAGATTTTACCCCACTGTAAAGCCCAACGCACGAGAGCTACTCGGTTGTCGGTTTGGGTTTTTGTGAGAATATTGCTGATATGGTTATCAACTGTGCGTTTGCTAATCTCCAGTTTGACTGCAATATCTTGGTTAGTTAAGCCAGCGGCCACTAAGTCGATAATTTGCAATTCTCTGTCTGACAGACTAACAGGGGTCTGAGACTCGCCACCAGCCATAACTATTTCTATCCTCCCTTGGTATATGTACTTAATCCTCTTTTAATTCTAGAAGATTCTTTTGTTGAGAGGGGTTTTAAGTTATGACAGTATGGAATTGACTAGATTTTCTTTAGATTTTCCTTTCATGGTTAGGTCAGCTAAGAGTTAGTAGTTATTCATACTTTATTATGAAATATAAGCGTAAAAATACATACATAAAAACTGAGATTAGGAAGGATATATTGGGGATGATAGTAGCAAAACGTGATATTTTTTGAGTTTAGGACTGGCGACAGATGAGTTCAGACTGTTGTAGATTTTATACTGGAATTACTAACTCAAAATCGAAAATCTCAGATTCTGGATTCATGAAATGAGCAATCCCCGTGTTTTGTGCCTTGGTGAAATTTTGTTTGATTGTTTAGCTGACCAACTGGGGCTAACGCTAGAAGAGGTGAAGTCCTGGACTCCTTACCCAGGAGGTGCGCCAGCGAATGTAGCCTGTGCTTTGGTAAAACTAGGAACTCCCGCAGGTTTTATTGGGGCTGTTGGTGAAGATGAGCCAGGGAATAAACTAGTGAAGCTGTTAGCAGAAGTTGGTGTAGATACCACAGGGGTGCAACGTCATCCTACAGCACCAACGAGGCAAGTTTATGTGGTGCGCGATTTGGCAGGCGATCGCAATTTTGCCGGATTTGGTGAGTATGAAACCTCTGAATTTGCCGATACCCGCTTAAAAGCTGAAAAATTGCCAGAGTCACTGTTTCAAGAGGCTGATTTTTTGGTATTGGGTACTTTAGAATTAGCTTATCCTGAAAGTGAGCAGGCAGTTCACCGCGCCTTAGATTTAGCAGAAAAATACGACTTGAAGATTATTCTGGATATCAACTGGCGACCTGTATTTTGGCAAGATGCAGATATTGCACGCCAAAAAATCCAGGAGATATGGAAGCGAGTTGATTTTCTCAAACTCTCTAAGGAAGAAGCTGAATGGCTATTTGATACCATTGACCCAGGAGCCATTACTTACCGCATGGACACCATTGATGGGGTGCTGGTAACAGATGGTGAACATGGTTGCGCCTATTGTTTGGGTGAAAATGAAGGACATTTACCTTCTTATCCCATTGAGGTTGTAGATACAACTGGGGCTGGGGATAGTTTTTTGGCAGGATTTACCCACCAGCTATGTCTACATGGCATTCAAGCTTTGCAGGATGGCGAAACTGCTAAACGCATTGTTGCTTATGCTAATGCTGTGGGAGCGCTAACTACTATTAAACCAGGTGCGATCGCTTCTCAACCGACTGCGGCGGAAGTTGATGCTTTTCTAGCTTCCCATCCAGTTTAGTTAAATCCCCAGAACTGTTTTCAGGTTCTGCACAATTAACTGGGGTGGCTCAGAAACATCTACACAAATCGCATCATCTGGCTCCTCAAGGGCATCTAATTGGCTGTTGAGGAGTTTTTCTGACATAAAATGATTTTGCCGTCCTAGAAGGCGCTGTTGGAGTAAATCTAAACTGCCGTGGAGGTAAATTAGTTTGGTGCGATCGCTATCTAATACTAAATATTGGCGATAATCAGCTTTGAGGGCGGAACAGGCTAAGACTATATTGGTATTTTCTTCTAACCATAGTGCGATCGCTGTTTGCAAGTCTTTTAACCAAGGTTTTCTATCGGCATCATTGAGGGGGATACCTAGCCGCATTTTTTCGATGTTACCTATGGAGTGAAATTCGTCAGCGTCTTTAAATTCCCAGTTTAAGGCATCGGCTAGTAGTTTACCGATGGTGGTTTTTCCGGAACCGGAGACACCCATGATGATTATGATCATTTTTTTTAACGCAGAGGGACGCAAAGGTTAACGCAAAGGTACGCGGAGGGGAGAGTTAAAGTTTGAGTTTTGCTAAACCTAGGTAGCGTATGCCTTCTGGTGAGATGTCAAAACGGCAAGGTAGGACTTCTAAGCCGAGTGCGATCGCATTTCGTAAGAGTTTACCATATACTGGGTCTGTAATATCACCAGGGGCAAATTCGGTACAATCACCTCTATTAATGAAGTACAACATCACGGCGCGGGTTTGGGGTAGGAGTGCGGTGAGTTCTCGTAAGTGCTTTTGTCCTCTGGTGG
>PWQB01000591.1 GCA_003556955.1 Nostocaceae cyanobacterium CSSed10_463m | reverse complement strand
CTTTAGAAGCGCCAATTTCCATATTGGGATTTGTAGATCAAGAACTTCATTGGTTCAAGTCAGCAGTGGGTTTATCTCGGCTAGGGCTAATGAATCATCTGGCACAAAACCGTCAATTATTACGTGAGGAGTCTTTTTGTACCCAAGTGGTAGAAACTTCGCAAATTTATGTAATCAATGATACGCATCAAATCAATAACTCATTACTAAAAACTGGTAAGTTAGTGCAAGATTATGGCATCCGTGCCTACTTAGGCGCACCCCTGATTGATGCTACAGGCAATTGTTTGGGTGCGTTGGCAGTCATGGATTTAGTACCACGTAAATTTACAACTCGCGATATTGAATTTTTACAAATAATAGCTCGTTGGTGTATGAGTGAATTTGAGCGCAACTTAATGCTGCTGCAAAAAAATGCCGACACAACTAATTTACAAAACGTAACTACGAAATCACTCAAGAATCAACGTACAAGTGGCATCCCAGCCCCCGCAGCAACTTTAGAACCAGAATCTGGTTCTACTAAGCAACTCAAACTGCAACTATTGGGACAGATAACTCAAGAGTTACGTACACCTTTAACATCTGTACTAGGCATGGCCAGCGTTTTAGGACGTGAGATTTATGGGCCTTTGACTATGAAACAAAGAGAATATCTAGAAATCATTCAACATAGTGGTCGGTACTTACTTTCTCTAGTCAACGAAATGTCCGAACTGGGCAATTTGGATGAAAATACATCTGTGCTAAATCTCGCTCCTGTAGATATTGAATTGCTATGTAAACAAGTTATCAATACTCTAGAAGAAGCTGCTAACCGTCGGGAACAAAATATTCGCCTGTCTATAGAACCAGGATACGGCCGCATTTGGCTGTTAGATAAAGACAAAGTGCGACAGATCCTATATCACTTAATTTTTAGTGTCAGTCAACTTTCGGCTACAGGTAGTATCGTCCGTATTCATGTTTCTTATAAGGAAAATACGCTGAATATTACTGTTTGGGTGTCTCATCCCTGGCTGGGAGATGGGATAACTGAGGTTGATTCCTATTTTCACTTAAATTCTTTGTCTCCGGTGGAAGTAACAGACGAAGCTGCAACCTACAGTACTTATCCAGAAAATCAGGAGGACTTGGTGATGCCTGTGGTGATGGAGAAAACACTAAACTTAACTGATTCCCACCCACAGACATTAATCATAAATTCTGATCAGGATTTACGTGAAGATCATCGTAACTTGACACGTGAAAGTTTGGGTCTGTTGCTTAGTTGTCAACTGGCAGAATTTCACGGTGGACAAATTGTGATTCAAGGTTCCCCGGAATCAGGCAATCGCTATGTATTATCCTTACCATTACAGATGGTGAGTGCTTCAGAAAACATGACTGATGAAAAGTGCTGAGTAAAAAGTCTGCCAAATTGCGTTATTACTTTCTTGCTACTCCGCATTATGATCAATCAAAGTGCGGCGCAGGTGTACTAACTGAAGAGACACATGAATTTAGTTTGGCAACGATTTACTTTATCTTATTTACCTCTGAAACAATATCTTGCTACAAGCTACTTACACCGTTTTTTGGTGGGGATATTACACTCTTGGCGGCAGAGTAGTATCTTGATGCAATGGGGAGACGTAATAGCCGTGGCTTTACTCAGCCTGGTTTATGCTCTTGCCCCTTTTGTATCCAGTAGCCTCATCGGACTATTGTTAGTAGCTTGTGTAGGATTTTGGCTGCTGTTGACTTTATCTGATGAGTCAGCACCAACAAATACGCCGTTATTTACCCCAATTCATCTGCTGGTGTTACTCTACTGGGCAATTGCCATAGTCTCTACAGCGTTATCGCCAGTGAAGCAGGCAGCATTTAAAGATTTAGTGGTATTGACACTGTATCTATTACTGTTTGCACTTTGTGCTAGGGTATTGCGATCGCCTCGCTTGCGGTCTTGGATCATTACCCTATATTTGCACGTTTCTTTAATTGTCACTATCTACGGATTACGGCAATGGTTTTTTGGTGCTACAGCACTAGCAACTTGGGTAGATCCACAATCTCCTCTGGCTACAACCACCAGGGTTTATAGTTATTTGGGTAATCCTAATTTATTGGCGGGATATCTTGTCCCAGCAGTAGTTTTGAGCTTGGTGGCGATTTTTGCCTGGCAAAGCTGGATTAAAAAGGCTTTAGCGTTAACTATGTTTATCGCTAATAGTGCTTGTTTGGTGCTGACTTTTAGTCGTGGCGGCTGGATTGGTCTAGTGGTGGGTGTATTGATGGCGATCGCCTTGCTAGTTTATTGGTGGACTGTGCAAATGCCTCCTTTTTGGCGTACTTGGTCACTGCCGATTATTTTGGGAGGTATGATTGGCTTACTGCTGCTAGCCGTGATATTTGTCGAGCCAGTCCGCCTGAGAGTTTTGAGTATTTTTGCAGACCGCCAAGACAGTAGTAATAATTTTCGCCGCAATGTTTGGGATGCTGTGTTCGAGATGATTCGCGATCGCCCGATAATTGGAATTGGCCCTGGACATAATTCTTTTAATCAAATTTACCCCCTCTACCAACGTCCTCGGTTTACGGCTTTAAGTGCTTATTCAGTTTTTTTGGAAATAGCTGTAGAAACTGGTTTGGTTGGTTTAGCCTGTTTTCTCTGGCTGATCATTGTGACGTTTAATCACGCATTTTTGCAAGTGCAACGGTTGCGACAAGCCAGAAATTTAGAAGGATTTTGGTTAATTGGAGCGTTGGCGACTGTGGCGGGGATGCTGGCTCACGGTACTGTAGATACTATTTGGTTTCGTCCTGAAGTTAATAGTCTTTGGTGGTTAATGGTGGCTTTAATTGCCAGCTACTGGACACCCATACCTCAAGACCACAACCACAATTTCAATTCATCTCCTGGAGAATCTACAGCCAGCTAAAATTTCTCAAAAAATTGCAGAATTCAGGAGCCAGAAACCAGCATGGATTTATAGCTCCTGAAGGTCAAATAAATTTCTGTGGCTCATTCTGAATTCTGTTAACTTAGGGCTTGCTGTTCGCGTAGCGTGCCGTAAAGCCTGACGGCATAGCTGCGCTTAGAGGCATAAAAGTTTTGTCGTGGAGGCAGGGAACAGGGAACAGGGAACAGGGAACGGTTTGAGTGATCTGTCATCCCCAAATTTTTTAATTTATTCAACCCAAAACTCACACTTTTGATGGTACACCCTTCAAAAACCTTGCACCTACTTTCGGGTTTATCAGCCTCAAACCTTTGATATATCTGGGTTTTCTATTTATTCAGCAAGCCCTAACTTAGCGTAGCGAGCTGATTGTCACTTGTGAGCGCCCCAGGAGGGGAAGTCAAAAGTCAAAAGTCAAAAGTCAAAAGTATGAAATCCCCTCCCAACGAATAAAACAAACACATTTTTCCTGTTTGGCTAAAAGCCTTGCTATATCAGGGTTATAAAATGTGTTAGTTAGGAGTTGTTGTTAATTAACCTCAAATCTAATTAATTTTTAAACTTTAGTCTCTGTAGGTTGTACTTCCCGTGGTAGTCGGCTCACGATAACCAGTTGGTTCGTCGCTACGCTTTCTCCCAGCTAAACCAGCTAAACCAAATAAACCAATTAATCCTAACCAACCCCAATCGAAATCTTGGCGCTGCTCAACTCTAGTAGTCCTGGGTGTCGTT
Organism: Nostocaceae cyanobacterium CSSed10_463m; assembly: GCA_003556955.1. The sequence goes on along the minus strand of PWQB01000591.1, from coordinate 2,421 downwards.
TCAACTCTGGGGTCTGTTACTTGGGCATTTGCAGGTAAAGTTAATGGCAACATTGCCATACTCAAAGTGAGAAAGCCAGCACTAACTACCTGGGTTAAATTACGTGTCATGGTGAAAATCTCTCATCCCTTCCAACGTCATTCACCACTGTATCGAGTCTCAGAACTAATCAAATCAATCTGCGGCTATAAACTAGGCTTTCTCTCAACTCACACTGAAGATATACAACTTCTCTCAAGATAGGGTGGGAGAGTGAGAACGCCTAGGATTAATCGAAGGGATGAAACCCGATCTCATTGCGGCTTGAGCATCGGTGTTTCCATACTTAGTAATTTTTCATCGCCCTTTGCATATCACGTTGATCTTGCCGTCGTTTCAGAGATTCACGTTTGTCATGCAGTTTTTTACCTCTTCCCAAGGCTATACTCACTTTTACCCACCCTCGTTTGAGGTACATTTTCAAAGGTACTAATGTTAAACCCTCCTGTTCCACCTTGCCAATTAACTTCCGAATTTCTTGGCGATGTAACAACAGTTTGCGTGTGCGACGTGGTTCATGATTAAAATATTGACCACTAGCATTGTAAGGAGAAATATGGACGTTGATCAGCCATGCTTCGCCATTGCGAATTAAAGCATAACCATCTTGGAGATTCACTCTACCTGCGCGAATCGATTTGACTTCTGTTCCTACCAACTCAACTCCAGCTTCAAAGGTTTCTAGGATTTCATACAAATAACGGGCTTGACGGTTGTCACTAATAACTTTGTAACTTTGACTCTTTTCACTCATTGAAAAAATTTTGTGTGCTTTAAATGTGCTGCAAAAATCCGGGGAATGTGCCAATTTTAGATTTTAGATGACCTTTCGCACTGTGTAAGCAGCGCAACGAATGTTTTCGATTGAAATCTAAAAGTAAATTCCTGGGCAAACGTAATAGTTCGTCAATTTAATATCAGCGTTATCCCATATTCTTTTAATTTAGCTTTTATCAAGGGCGAAAGTTACAAAAAAATTATGGCAAATTAAATATTAATTTACACTACAGTGAGGATTTTCTGTATATTATGGGTTTATTGTAAAGAATTAAAAAAATTACCTAGTTTTTTGAGCATTACAAACTAAATTATGTTAATATTTGTAAATATTTTATCAGTTTTTAAGATTTTCTTTATAAATCAACCTTGAGGCAGTCATGAGGTGGTAATCCTGTCATAGTATGAAACATAAGGACACTATTTCTGCCTGTGTTTACTGTTATAGCTGATACAAGTGAATTTCTGAGTAAAAAAATGCTAGGGGTGTATTGTTCATGCCCTTGACTATTCTTGTTGTGGATGATGACCTGGGAACTCGTCTATCTATTAGTGATTATCTTGAACTGTCTGGCTACTCTGTAGTTATGGCAAATGACGGTCAAGAAGCTTTGGTAATGGTAGATAATTACCATCCCGATTTGATCGTGACTGATATTATTATGCCACGAATGAACGGCTATGAACTGGTACGTCGGGTGCGTCAACAACCAGCATTCAGGTTATTACCTGTAATTTTGTTAACAGCACGGACAAAGACCCAGGAAAGAATTTTGGGCTACCAGTCGGGGTGCGATTTATACTTACCGAAGCCTTTTGAACTAGAGGAGTTAGCAGCTGCAATTCGTAATCTTCTGGAGCGATCGCAAATTATTCAATCTGAGTACCGCTTTTCTCATAAAGAAAATTTGGGCAGTTTCGCACCCACAAAAGAGGCGGAAATGCCAAATTCTCTACACACTAATATTCAGCAGTCCCATCTTTTAGCATCATTAACACCCAGAGAACAAGAAGTTCTAGAACTTTTGACTCATGGTTTTTCTAATGCTGATATGGGAAATCAACTGCACTTAAGTCCAAGAACAGTAGAAAAATATGTAAGCAGTTTATTAAGAAAAACTGCTACTAGCAACCGAGCCGAACTGGTGCGTTTTGCTATGAAGCATGGCTTAGTGGAATAGCGTTTACTGTTGAGGTCTAGGGACTGTTTTTAAACCCAAAATTAGACGTAAATGTAGGTTGGGTTGAGGTTTTGGGAAACCCAACTTTACCCCATATTTGGTTTGCTGCGTACAGGTGGCGCTGCGCTTAACCCAACCTACTTCTAGACTTTGAAAACACGCCCTAGTGGTAAGCTCCCCACTTAGCACTTTCCCCTAACGTGTTGCAGTAGACCTTCACAAGCATCAACAAGTAAATCTATTACCTGATTAAAACCCTCCACTCCACCATAGTAAGGGTCTGGAACTTCCTTTAGGGAATGACGAGAGCAAAAATTACACATCAAGTAAACTTTGTGGTGATACTGCCCAGTTGCATCAAGAGCGAGGATATTCTCATAATTATCTTGATCCATTGCCAAGATCATATCAAAGTTCTGAAAGT
>PWQB01000137.1 GCA_003556955.1 Nostocaceae cyanobacterium CSSed10_463m | reverse complement strand
TCTCCAATTAGTGGCGAGTTCAAGCTCCCACTAATTGTCTTTAATTTTGAATTAATAATTTTGAATTTTGAATTGGAGCGAAGCGACTTGACCAAATAATTGCCGCATTGTCATCATGACAGCAAACTTCATCTGAGTGAGGTAGATAAATTTATCCTTGAAATCACCAGCACCATTTTTTAGTTAAAATATTTGGGATTGCCGAATTAGAGAATGAAAGTCAAAAATTCAAACTTTCAAACTCTCATTCTCTGCGCCTCTGCGCCTCTGCGTGATAGAAATCCATATTAAATTACAAAACGATGACTATTCAACAACCAGACTACAATCCCAGTGGCGTAGGTGAAATCAACGGCAACATCTTCGGTTTACCATGCGATTATGAGTCTGCAAACTTGATTGTCATTCCTGTACCTTGGGAAGTTACTGTATCCTATGGTGCTGGTACAGCCAACGGACCGCAGCAAATACTTGACGCTTCCATTCAACTAGATTTATTCGATTTCGACCATCCTGATGGCTGGAAACAAGGAATTTTTATGATGGAAATTCCCCAGGATATGTTAGAAAAAAATGAATATTATCGCACCTTAGCAGCAAAAATTATTGCCAGACTAGCACAAGGTGAAAAACTTACCGCTACACCAGATTTAACCCCTGTGCTGACAGAAATTAATCAAGCTGGTGAACAGGTGAATCAATGGTTATTTACCCAATGTCAAGCAGCAATGAACCAGGGAAAACGTGTTGCAGTCATTGGTGGTGATCACAGTGTACCATTAGGTTACTTCCAAGCATTAGCCGCTAAGTATCCCAACTATGGCATTTTACATATTGATGCCCACGCAGATTTACGCGATGCTTATGAGGGGTTTGAATTTTCCCATGCTTCCATTATGTTTAATGGGTTGAAAATTCCACAGATATCCAAATTAGTGCAGGTAGGCTTGCGTGATATTTCTCATGATGAAGTGAAAATGATTGATCAATCAGATGGTCGAATTATCGCTTATTATGACCCAATTATCAAACAAAAGCTTTACGCTGGCAGCACTTGGATTGATATTTGCCGAGAAATTATCAGTCATTTACCAGAGTACGTTTATATTAGCTTTGATGTAGATGGACTTGATCCCAAACTCTGCCCCAGTACGGGTACTCCTGTTCCTGGTGGGTTAGAATTAGAGCAAACTTTTTGTTTATTCCGAGAATTAGTCAAAAGCAATCGCAAAATCATTGGTTTTGATGTCTGCGAAGTCGGTGATGCTGAGTGGGATGGTAATGTGGGGGCGCGAATTGTTTACAAACTAGCGAATTTCATGGATTTATCCTTAAGTCCACTGCACGGGATCTAATTGATAATAGCGTTGTAATTGCTCATACAGTGCTGGATGATGCTGTCGTAATTGGCGAGGTTTTTCATAAAATGTTTCCGTAGCTACAGCAAAAAACTCTGCGGGATTGGTTGTACCATAGCCATCCATGACAGTTTTAACTTTTCTGGGAATATCATGACAAAGTTTTTGATACTCTGCTGTCATCACTTGCGCCCACACGGCATAATCTGAGTTTTGCTGTAAAGTAGGCACACCATTAGCTATTCTACCCTCTTGGTCTAACTGATGGGCAAATTCGTGTAACACAACATTATGTCCATCCTTCCAGTTCCCAGTATCTTGTTCAACCTGTTCCCAAGATAATATTACTTGGTCTTGAGTCCAAGATTCACCCAATCTCGCCTCGCGTCTTTCTTCGACTACATAATTTCCCGTGGCTACGGTTTGATTCACAAAATATGTACTGGGGTAAATTAAAATAGTACGCAGTTTAGGGAAATATTTTCCTCGCTCATTCAGTAAAAGTAAGCAAGCCACAGCAGCAATAGTTACCTTCATTTCTTCTGTTACTTGCAAACCCCCACAGCCAATAAATTGCTTTTCTCTTAAAAATACTTGAATATGTCCTTGAAGTCTGCGACGTTCATCAGGTGAAAGCTGAAGATAAATAGGCAGATGATTTTCAATGATAGCAGTCCACAATGGAGGGAAAGGACGGCGTTTAACACGATTGCGGCGCTGTTTCACGAGGATAGGACTGGCTAAAATCCCAATCACAATCAGCCCAATGATCATAAAAACAGAAATTATCTCAAGCATGGATTTTTTATTGCCTCACGCTGTCTGACTCACGAATTAAATCTTGAATCTTGTGTCATTAGAGGTGCTATTTTTGATTTCTGCAATTTTTTTGTTCATAAATCTCTGGAATTTCGATACTCATAACCTGCAAAATTTAGCCATATCTAAATATGGCACAATAAATTACTGAATGATCTGCGACATCATACAGCCTTTTTCAGTAAGCATATAGTAAAAAAATATCTTCATTGAGTCTTTAATTAAAATTTATCATTACTTAAATCTATCTTTGCATTGTATGAATATTAACCAGACAAACTTTACTGACAGGGTTTTTATCTGGTATGTTGGTTTTGTTATCGCCAACTTGGGTATTGCTGTCTCTAAATAACACCCCCAGTAAATATAAGTATGCAAGTAAAAAATAAAACATCAAGTTCATACTTGAGTGCGATCGCTGCTGGACTATCAGCTAGAAAAGTAGCCGCCATAGCGATCGCAATTTTGTCAATGATTCTGATTCTGTATTGTCTCAGGACAAATCCCATTAGAGAGGGTGATGGTTATGAATATGCTTTAATTTTGGAAAGTTTTTTCAATCATTTTAGTCCTGATATCAGAGAAGCAGATATCACGAGCCTCATCAAAATTGTTGAGAGTCAACCAAGTACGTATGATGTCAACGTTCTCCAAAGAATCCTAGAAGCCTACAGAAACGGGGAAGATGAAATTTATTTGGGAGTTCTCAAATCTAACCAAGGAGAATATTTCGGATATCATTTTTGGCTATATCCCTTAATTAATTTACCTGTTAAAGCATTTCTTGCGGCTTTAAATTTGAATGAACTCAAAGCATTTCAGTTAACCAATGCGCTATTGATCATCCTGACAATAGTTTATGTCTTGCTATTTTCAAAACAATCTCCTTTTGGGCGATGGGCGATGTCCTTGCTTTATTTAGCAGGGTGTATTTTCTTCTATCTCAAATGGCCGCATCCGGAAATTTTCATAGCTGCAATGATTTTGATTTCAGGATGTGCATTTATGGAAAAACGTTTGCATCTATCTGTAATAGCGGCTACTTTAGCAACATTACAAAATCCATCTGTAGTATTCCTCGTCGCCTCAATTTTCATCTTCTCTATATTTAAAGACTTCAATATTAACACGCTGCGTCAGCCTATTATGTTGATAAAAAAACATATTGGCATGGCGATTATTGCCTCTTTTTCTCTGTTACCTTATATTTTTTACTATTATCACTACCAGAAATTTAGTTTAATTGCTTACCGAGGTTTTGTCGATCCCAGCCTGATTAGTATGCAAAGGTTTATGTCTACAATCTTTGACTTAAATCAGGGGCTAATTGTGGGATTCCCAGGCATTATGATTGGTGTATTTCTGCTTATAGTATATCGTCTCATTCAAGCAATATCAAAAAACAAAAAGCCCTATTTTAATCAAATTGATATCTTATTAGTAGCATTTTTATTAATGCTGCAACCTACCTTAAGTCAAACAAATTGGAATCATGGTCAATCCATATTTAGTAGATATGCTTTTTGGTTAGGGATGATTTTAATTGTCTGGGTAGTTGCAAATCTGGATAAACTCCCAAGACTAACTAAATATTCTCTGCTGACTCTGATATTAGGGTTACAGTTTTTACCCAATGAACTGTTTTTCAGACGACCTAGAGATGGGCATTATTTGAAGATGAAACCTCAAGCAGCCTGGGTAATATCTAACTTTCCTGGTTGGTACAATCCAGATCCAGAAATTTTTGCAGAACGTGTGCGAGAATCTGAACGATTTGGGGAAACCATTGCTCCCAATATCATAGATTCTCCTTTTATCCATTTAGATAAACTGGGAAATATTAGAAAAATTCTCATCCATCAAGATTTAGCAGCACAAACACAAGCAAGGATTTGTGGAAATGATGGTAAAATTGTCAATTTGGATTCAGAAATTCCCTTAGAAACACTACTGCAAAATGTTAATTTTAACCGTCAAGGTTGGGGTTATATGAATGGTAAATTTCAATGTGTCCTACCATTTAGTATAAACTTTGCCGAAGGTGGCAACTCACGCAATTTTACGCGTCAAGGTTGGTCTAGACCAGCAGCAGATGGTAGTTTAATTAGGTCTAATGTAGCTAGATTTATTGTGCCTATTCATAGGCACAAATTAGTTGATATGCAGTTAAGCGTGAAGATAGATAACCTGTCAGAAAATCAGGATTCCTTAACTAATTTAGAAGTGCTTGTAAATGATACCCCTGTTAGTCAATGGAATTTAAAGCTTGTAGATCAAACCATAGAATATCAGGCTATGATTCCGGCTAATGTATTAAGCGCTCAATCTCCAATATTTGTGAGCTTCCGTTTTGGAGATGGAACAAACAAATTGAACGATTCAACAAAGGTCAAAGTTCGCAGTCTGAGAATGGAAGCAAAAGATTTTAAATAAAAATTCCTTTTGTATATGCTTCATATAATACAAAATTAAATCAGGAAAACACGCACTTTAGATAAAATTCATCTCTATATTGCACTTGTCAAACTTGTGTAACCCACATTCCGTAAATCAGATAGTGGGCGTAGCCCATCGCACCCGTTTTACCCAATTCAAAATACTGTAACATCACAAAATTGCCCTACTGCTCTTCACAATGGGTCATTTTATAGCTTACTATGCAGAAAATTATTTAATCAAATTTTAAAATTTAGATGAAAAAATCATCGTCGCCACTCAATCCCATTTGGCTGTTCCTGATTGTTTCCGCGACAGTAGTAGCAGCATATAACGGCAACATGGCCGCTTTAACAGAAGCCTCTTTCACAGCAGCCGAAAGCGCTGTCACCCTAGCCATTGGACTAATTGGGGCGATGGCGCTGTGGTTGGGAATTATGAAAGTTGCCGAAGCCGCAGGGATGATGCGATTCATCGCCCGTTTAATTCGTCCAGTCATGAGCCGACTTTTTCCCGAAGTTCCCGTAAATCACCCAGCTATGTCCGCAATGGTGATGAATATGGCCGCTAACGCCCTGGGATTAGGAAACGCCGCCACTCCAATGGGTTTAAAAGCAATGGCTGAACTAAATAAACTCAACCCGAATCCAGGAACCGCAACACCTGCGATGTGTTTATTTTTAGCCATTAATACCTCCTCGGTGACAATATTACCCCTGGGTGTAATTACTGTCCGCGCCAGTGCAGGGGCTACTAATCCCGCCGCTATTCTTTTGCCGTCAATTATTGCTACTATCGTCTCCACAGCCGTGGCCATTATTGGTAGTAAAATTTTAGCCCGTCGGACATCCTCTAAGCTGACTCCTTTAGAATCTGAATTAGAAACTACCGAAACAGACAGCAAAACTGTAGTCGATGAAACACCAGAACCCGAATTAATTCCTCCTGGACTGATGGGGAATATCATTTTTGGCGGGTTAATTGTGGCATTTTTGGCGGCGCTGTCTTACCGTCTTTCACTGCGAGGACTACCATATATATTTAGTATGGTGTTTCTCAGCAACCTTTCTAATTGGCTAATACCTATTTTAATTTGTTTATTCCTGTTATTTGGCTACTTCCGAGGCGTGAAAGTTTACGAAGTGCTTACAGAAGGGGCAAAAGAAGGCTTTGAAATTGCCATTCGGATTATTCCGTTTTTAGTCGCAATTTTTGTGGCGATTGGAATGTTTCGTGCTAGTGGCGCTTTGGATATCCTGACAGCTATAGTTTCTCCCATTACCTCACTCATTACCCTCCCAGCAGAAGCCTTACCAATGGCATTAATTCGCCCCCTTTCCGGTAGTGGTGCTTTTGGGTTAATGTCAGAAATTGTCAAAAATGACCCCGACAGTTTTTTATCTTTTCTGGTTTCCACTATGCAAGGTTCAACGGAAACTACTTTTTATGTGATGGCAGTATATTTTGGTAGTATTGGCATTGTTCGCACCAGATACACACTGCCGGCGGCGTTGTGTGCTGATGCTGCGGGAATATTAGCATCT
>PWQB01000819.1 GCA_003556955.1 Nostocaceae cyanobacterium CSSed10_463m | reverse complement strand
AAGTGCGTTCCCAAGTCCTGCAAAAATACGGGATTCCTGAAACAGCTATAGTTATTCTTTCCGTTGGTCGTTTAGTTAACCGCAAAGGATTTGATCGGATTATTAAAGCTTTACCGCAATTATTAGCTAAAGGACTAGATGTTCATTACCTGATTGCTGGTAGGGGAAAAATGGAATCTGAACTGAGATTCTTATCCCAAAATTTAGGAATCGAAAAACGGGTACATTTTGCTGGATACGTTCCTGATCTAGAACTAGCACAATATTATTTAGCCTGTGACATATTTGCCATGATTACTTTCTTTGATACTCAAGATGCGAGTATTGAAGGATTTGGTATTGTTTATCGAGAAGCTGGTTTTTTTGGTAAACCTGTAGTTGCTGCACGCATTGGAGGAGTTGTTGATGCAGTACATCACGAAACAAACGGGCTGTTGGTAGATTCTAATTCACCTGATGAAATAGTTAATACTTTCAGTCGGTTGTGCCAAGACCCACAATTGCGAGCCAAATTAGGGGAAAAAGGCAGAGAACTCGCAAAGGAACAAACACCCCATTCCTCTATATACAAATAGCGAGTTGAAATTTATGTCTGGTAAAAATACAACCGTAAAAATAGCGAAAAGTGGTATTTGGTTGACAGGTGCTTATGGAATCAGTAGAGTTGCCCAATTAATTGCCCAAATATTTTTAGCTCGGCTTTTATCGCCTCAAGATTTTGGCGTTTGGGCGATGGTATTGGTGATAACAATTTTAACTGATTTGTTTCAAGATAATGCCACTGCTGCTGTACTCATTCAACGAGGTTTAGAAGATAAAAAACTTGTTAATGCTGTTTATAGCATAGGTGTCAATATTTCTATATTAATGTTTGTTGTTCAAGCCTTGGTAGCTTTACCAATTTCTTGGTTCTTTGAACAACCAGTGCTATTTCCATTAATTGTCTGTGTTTCTTTAAAATTTCTGATTAATGCTGGAACTGGTACTCGCGCTGCTATACTCCAGCGACAAATGAAGTTTCGAGAGGTAGCAATTTCTAATATTGGTAATGGCATCGCCAGAATGTCTGGCACATTAGTTTTAGCTGCCTTTGGGGCGGGTGTTTGGTCTTTTGCTGGAGGAGAAATATGCAAAGCGATAGTTGATGCTGGTTTAAAACGTTGGTATTGCCGTTACCATTGCACCTATCACTTGTTTCCAGATCAGGAAGCAGTGCGTCAGGTGTGGAGTTACACTAGTGGTTTAATTGGTATTAATTTAGCTGTCTATGTGAATACAAATGGAGATAATTTCTTAATTGGGAAACTGTTGGGAACAAAACTTTTAGGTTATTACAATTTGGCATATCAGTTAGCTATGCTACCTGCTTTCACTCTGTCCCAGATTAACAAAGTTAACTTTTCAGTTTTATCACGACGGGATGATGAGGGAAAACTATCCTATTTACGCCAAATACTTGAATACTATGCTTTGTTCTATTCACAAATTTACAGTGTTGGCTTTGTCGTTGCTCCTTGGATTATTCCTCTAGTTTATGGCTCAGAATGGCAAGGAGCAGTCCCCATATATCAAATAGTGATAATTTACGCCTACGCTAGGGGATTTATGTCTATTATGGGTACTACATTAAATTCTCTCAACCAACCTAGAACTAATGCGGCAATTAACTGGGCTTTAGTTCCCCTATCTATACCGGCTTTCTTCATTGGTGCAAAATTAGGAGGAACAGTAGGAGTAGCGATCGCTGTTGCTATTGTCATGGGTATGGGAGCAACAATTTGGTTTTGGTTTGCTACTTGTCGCGCTGCTAAATGGAATGTTGTGACATTAGCAAAACCTGTAATTTTACCCACAATTGTAGCCATTTTTTCGGCTGGGGTAGTTATGTTCTCCACTGCTTCCCTAACTTTGCAGATGAAAATGCTACTACAACCTATACTGGTGATTTCAATTAATGCTCTTCTTCTCTCTATCTTCTCTAGAGGAAGAATCCCACTTACAGTTATTAAGTTAATCAAGAAGCTCATGAAACCTAAAGCTAAATTGGCTGATAGTTAGTACAGTTTGTAGCCATTTTTTATACCAAATTTCAGGAGATAATAAACAAGATGAAAATAGCATTTTTTGTGGGTGAATTTCCCTTACTATCAGAGTCATTCATTTTAAATCAGCTAACTGGTTTAATTGAACGAGGGCATGAAGTTTTTATTTATTCTCTCTATGGCAAACCCATAAATCTTACTAAAATACATCCAAATGTAGAAAAATATCAATTAATTGAACATACTTACTATTCTCCTAAAATTCCTCAAAATTATCTGCTGCGTTTGTTAAAAGGAATAGGCTTATTTTTGGCAAATTTCCCCAAAGCCCCTTTAATATTATTGCAATTAATCAACATTTTTAAATATGGTAAGCAAGCAGCATCATTAAATTTACTTTATCAGGCTATTCCTTTCATCGGACAAGCAGCCTCTTATGATATTATTCATTGTCAATTTGGCACTTATGGTCTGAGTGGTCTGGTTTTTCGTCAGATAGGTCTGATTAAAGGAAAGATAGTTACAACTTTTCGAGGCAAAGATATTAGTAGAGATATTAAAAAATATGGTGACAACCTTTATGAACAACTTTTCCAAGAAGGAGAATATTTTTTAACCAATTGTGAATTCTTTAGACAACGGGTTTTAAAGTTAGGCTGCGATGAAAATAAAATTGTAGTTCATGGTTCCGGGATTGACTGCAAAAAGTTTACTTTTACTCCTCGTAAGTTAACCCCTGGTGAACACATCAAAATTGCTACTATTGGACGATTAACAGAAAAAAAAGGGATAAGCTATTGTATTGAGGCTATTGCTCCACTAATAAAAGATTATCCAAATCTAGAATATAATATTATTGGCGATGGCAATTTAAAAGCAGACTTAGAACAACTAATTGCAAGGTTGAATTTGCAGTCCAACGTCAAATTATTAGGTAGCAAACAGCAGCAAGAAATTATTGATATTCTCAATCAATCCCATCTTTTTATTGCTACGAGTATCACCGCTCAAGATGGTGATCAAGATGCACCCATTAACACATTAAAAGAAGCAATGGCAATGGGTTTACCAGTAATTAGCACATGGCACGGGGGTATACCTGAACTGGTAGAAGATGGTGTATCAGGTTTTCTAGTTAATGAACGAGATTCAGAAGCGATCGCTCAAAGTTTGCTCTATCTGATTGAACATCCAGAAACCTGGACACATATGGGACAAGCAGGTAGAAGAAGGGTAGAAGAAAAATATAATATGGAACTTCTTAATGATGAACTGGTAAAAATTTATCAGCACCTTTTATAAGAAAGATGCTGATAAACCTACCATTAAATTTTTGCTCAACTAGCTCAACTGATTTGAAGGTACTGAAGAGTTGAGAGTCTCTGTGGAGGTTAGGCTAACCCTGTTTTGCAAATTTGCTTTATAGTAGCGGCTAGTAAGATAATTGTTCAAAACTTTGTCCATTAAACTCAAAATTTTGGTTGCTACTTTGCCAAACAGTTGACCAAAAGGCAATTTATCAGTTAGTGGACTAATAATTGTTCTATTGCGTCTCCATCCTAACCGTTTATACTTTCTCTTAAAGTACTCATCCTCAGTCAGATTCCATTTATCACGTAAACGTTTGAGGCTAGCGAGTTCCCAAGCATCACTCCAGCGCAGCATATAGAAATGTAAGTCTGTTGATTCTAGAGGTGGTCCAGGTACATAAGTCACTACAGAATCTGGCTCAAGGTAAATCTCACCGCCATTTTCAACTACTTGAATACATAAATCAACGTGTTCTTTAGTATTCAATAATCCTTCATCGAGCAAACCAACTTTTTGAAATATCTCTGTGCGGACAATCATGCAGTGGAACTCTGCTAGACCAGTTTTAAAACGTTTTAGTCCAGAACTCACATCTGCTACTTTTCGGCCTTGCTTATAAATTTTTTCAATTATTTTTCTTCTTGGGGTATCGCCTTTAGTTTCCACAACAATACCAGATTCTCCACCGGCACAGTGTACTTCTGTGTGTATAGGTAATCCTTGACAAACGAGAGGGCTAACTACTGTAGCTCCAGTTTGTTCAGCACACTCTACCAATTTATCAAGCCAACCAGAAGTTACTACTACATCGTTATCCATGAAAACGACATACTTAGTATTAACTTGGCGCAGACCCATATTTCTAGCATGGTTTGGACAAAGATAGGACTCTGTGCGAATTAATTGGAATTGTTTTTCACTGGCTTGTGCTGCTAGATAGTCTTTGATATGAGATGGTGAACCACCATCAACGTAAATTAAATTAAAGGGATATTCAGTATGCTCGTATATGCTTGCCAAAGATTCTTTAGTATAGCTAAAGCGTTCTCTTGGTACAACGATAATCGTTACTTCTGGTTTCATGGTAGATGAGTTTTCCATTTGGGGTAGTTGCTAGGCGCTGTACATTTTGTATATAGTTATTTTTTCCTTTTTAATGTATGATCGTCAAGTCCACATTAGAGATTATATAATATCTTCATAAATCCGCTACTTATTCCCAAATAATATGAACTTATCTAGAAGAATATTCCCCAAACACTTGACATAAAATAAGCTGACATCAGGAACTAACCATAAAGTACACATTGGCGCTAGCCTCTCCCTTCGGGAGAAGGACACTAAAAAAGGGGTAAATAAATTTAGCGCACCTTGACAAACAAATGGTATTACATCTGCCAACTCAATTTACTATAGATAGGTTTATGAACAGCAATAAAATTTTCAAGAAATTCATTTCATTTGCATTAGCAACATTGTCAGTTATATTTATTTCTAACTGTAAAGCAGAAGTACAACAACAAACCTCGCTGGCAGGTGTGACTAATTTTGAAACAGCTAACCCTACTCAAACTCAATTTTTGCTTAGCTTGGCTGATAGTGTGGGAATGAAAATAGGAACATCTGTGTTAATAATTCCTCTGAGAGAAGATGTAAAATATCGAGAAATATTAGCGCAAGAATTTAACAGCTTAACACCAGAAAATGCCATGAAATTTGGTCAATTAAGTCCAGCAAGAGGTGAATATAATTTTGCTGATGCTGATGAAATTGTTGCCTTTGCCAAAAATAATAATATGCAAATACATGGACATACTTTAGTTTGGCATAAGAATCTACCTAGCTGGTTTAGAAATGGACAGTGGTCTCGTCAAGAAGCAATGAATATTTTAAGAAAACATATTTTTACTGTTGTTAGGCGTTATCGAGGACAAGTTACTTCTTGGGATGTAGTTAATGAAGCAGTTAACGACGAAGGAGTATTAAGAGATTCAATTTGGTTACAAACTATTGGCCCAGACTATATTCAAATGGCCTTTCGCTGGGCGCATGCAGCCGATCCCAAAGCTCGCTTATTTTATAATGACTATAGTGCCGAACAACTAGGGAAAAAATCTAACGCTGTTTATGAATTAGTTAAACAATTGCGTCAGAAAAATGTTCCCATTCATGGAGTTGGATTTCAGATGCATACCAGTATCAGAAAACCACCGAACTCAGAAGCAGTATCTGCAAATATGCAACGTTTAGGAGAATTGGGTTTAGAAGTCAAAATCACCGAAATGGATGTGAAAATTCATGAGGATGATCAACTAATATCAGACAAATTAGCAGCCCAGGCTAAAATTTATCAAGATATAGCTAGTGTTTGTTTAAAAGCCCCTAATTGTAATAGTTTAACAACATGGGGATTAGCGGATCATTGGTCTTGGGTTCCCCAATTTTTTGATCGTACTGATGCTCCACTACTATTTGATGAATTTTACCAACCTAAACCAGCTTATACAGGTTTAGTAGAAGTTTTCCAAGGGATTAGTATCACGGATTGAGTAAGAATTTAAAGGGGGATTTAGTCAAGTTTTTAGACATCCTATTCAGAGGTTGTTTTAAAAGTGTCTGACTGTGATTTTAGGCACTTAATTATCCCCCATAGGGCGTGTTTTAAAACTCTAGAAGTAGCTTGGGTTAAGCGCAACGCAACCTGTACGAAGCAAACCCAATATTGGGTAAAGTTGGGTTTCCCAAAGCCTCAACCTAACCTACTGGCTTGGCCAGCTTAAAATGTTGCATTATCTCTTTTGGAGCCAGGGAATAAATTCCCTGTCTAATAGCTCAAGTCGGTT
>PWQB01000600.1 GCA_003556955.1 Nostocaceae cyanobacterium CSSed10_463m | reverse complement strand
GGGTGCAGGGGGGAGAAGAGACTTCCCAATGACTAATGACTAATGACTAATGACCAATGACTAATGACCAATGACTAAAATTCGGATTGGTAACGGCTACGATATCCACAAATTAGTGAGCGATCGCCCTTTAATTTTAGGAGGAATCCAAATTCCTCACGAAATGGGCTTATTGGGGCATAGTGATGCTGATGTACTCACTCACGCCATTATGGATGCCATGTTGGGGGCATTATCCCTGGGAGATATTGGCCATTATTTTCCCCCTACTGATCCTCAATGGGCTGGAGCAGATAGCTTGGTACTATTAACTCAAGTACATCAGCTGATTAAGGAGCAAGGTTGGCAGATCGGGAATATTGACTCGGTAGTGGTAGCAGAACGTCCCAAATTGAAACCGCATATTGAAAAAATGCGTGCTAAGTTGTCTACGGTTTTAGAATTAGCACCAAATCAAATTGGCATCAAAGCTACCACAAACGAAAAATTAGGCCCTGTTGGCAGAGAAGAAGGTATATGTGCTTATGCCGTAGTTTTATTAGCAGCTAATAATTAGTAAATTGTTATCATATAACTAACCTAAAGTCTCAAGTCAACATACTCAATTAGCTGGGATAATTAAGATGATGGAAACTGTGAAATTGCCAATTTTTCACCATGAAGTGGATATTATTGCCACAGATAAACATGGTGAAATTGTCTTAATAGTTGAAGCTAAGGCTCAAAAACTTCAAACGAAGTCTAGCGCCATTACACAATTAAAATTGTACTTGGATAGGCTAGAAGCAAATAATGCTTTTGCTATGTTAGCAGATTTAGATGAAATTGAAATTTTTAAAGTAAATCATGAAAATGACTTTAGAAAAATTATTTCCTTAAAAACTATAGATATATTAAAGTATTATGATGCAGAATTTCCTGTAAAAAAAATATTTGACTTATACTTAATAACGCTTTTAGAAGCTTGGTTGCGGGATTTAGCCTATCACTGGAAATCAGTAAAACCACCAGCGTCAGAAGAGTTAGCAACAATTGGCTTATTAGATATGATACAAGCAGGAGACACTTATTCGCAAAATGATTATATTTACGCCTAGATTATCAACATAAACGAAAAATTATGATATTAACTAAAAAAATCTCTAACCCGATAAAACGTTTTTGGTTACCAATAATTATAGCTTCATTAACAGCCATAACAATTGCTGCTTGCAATCCATCTAACTTTAAAAGTACTGCCACTCAAGTACCACAGTTAGTCAATAGCATTCTGAGTGACCCCAAAACCTTTAATTATGCTCTGAGTTCAGAAGTTCCCAACATATTTAGTTTAACTTACGAGGGGTTAACCAGCCAAAATCCCATAACTGGTGAAATTGAGCCAAACTTAGCAGAATCATGGGAAATTAAGGATGATAACTTGGGATTTGTCTTTACCCTAAAAGAGGGCTTGAAATGGTCTGATGGTGAACCACTAACAGTAGATGATGTAATTTTTAGTTATAATGAAATTTACCTAAACGAAGAAATTCCCACTAATACTAGAGACGTTTTAAGGATTGGTGAAAGTCGGGCATTACCTAATGTAAAAAAACTTGATAATCGGCGGGTTCAATTCACGACTCCAGAACCATTTGCCCCATTTTTAGAAACTTTAGGAATCCCCATCTTACCTGCCCATGTCCTCAAAGAATTTATCACCACAAAAGACCAAGAAGGTAAGCCCATATTTCTCTCAAAGTGGGGTGTAGATACTCCTGTGGAGGAAATTATTGTCAATGGCCCTTATAAATTAGAGCGTTATGATACAAGTCAACGGGTAATTTTTCGGCGCAACCCTTACTATTGGCGTAAGGGGTTACAAGGAGAATCTCAACCTTATATTGAAAGAATTGTATGGCCAATTGTGGAATCTACAGATACTTCATTGCTGCAATTTCGTTCTGGTAGTTTAGATTCTGTCGCAGTTACACCAGATTATTTTTCGTTGCTAAAAAAGCAAGAAAAACAGGGTAATTTCACAATCTACAACGGTGGGCCAGCTACTGGGACATCCTTTGTTGTGTTTAACCTCAATAAAGGTAGAAGAGATGGTAAACCGCTAGTAGATCCGATAAAATCACGTTGGTTTAATACAGTGGAATTTCGGCAGGCTGTAGCTTATGCTATTGACCGCCAAACGATGATTAATAATACTTTTCGGGGATTGGGTCAAACCCAAGATTCACCAATTACCATCCAAAGTCCCTTTTATCTTTCACCTGAAGAAGGACTAAAAGTCTACGATTACAATCCAGAAAAAGCGAAAGAATTGCTCACAAAAACTGGATTTAAGTACAATGCTCAAGGGCAACTATTAGACGCTGAAGGTAACAGGGTTCGCTTTACCTTACTGACAAATGCCGGAAATAGAATCCGCGAAGCAATGGGAGCGCAAATTAGACAAGATTTAGGCAAGATTGGGATGCAAGTGGATTTTACTCCATTGTCATGGAACACTTACACAGATAGGTTAGCCAATACTCTCGATTGGGATGCTTCTTTACTAGGATTAACTGGTGGTTTAGAACCAAATCATGGGGCTAACGTCTGGAACCCTGAAGGTGGATTACATTTGTTTAATCAAAAACCCCAAGCTGGACAAAAGCCCATTGAAGGTTGGGAAGTCGCGCCTTGGGAGGCCAGAATTGGTGAACTTTACATTCAAGCCGCTAGGGAATTAGATCAAGCGAAACGAAAAGAAATTTATGCTGAAACTCAGCGAATTACCCAGGAGAATTTACCATTGATTCACTTGGTTAATCCTTACTCATTGTCAGCCGTGCGGAATAAATTTGAAGGTATTCAATACTCAGCTTTGGGAGGCGCATTCTGGAACATTCATGAAATCAAAGTTACCCAGTAAGTAAATGAGCCTAGGCAATTTAGTGTCATTTATTACTGTCTCATTGTTCTCAATCTCTTCATCCCTTCACCTAAAATTATTGTGACTCAACCTGAACATTTGCGATCGCTCCTGCAAGCGGTTGCCAATGGTAAAGTTACCCCAGATACGGCCTTAGATGCACTCAAAGATTGGCCTTATGAACCTGTGGGTGAGTATGCCAAAATTGACCACCACCGTGAACTCAGAACTGGTTTTCCTGAAGTAATTTGGGGGCCAGGTAAAACTCCTGAACAGATTGCTCAAATTATGGGAGTGATGCGCCGGCGTAATTCGGTAGTCATGGCAACCCGCATTGAACCAGCAGTTTATACTGCACTACAAGCAAAAATTATAGATGTGCAGTATTACGAATTGGCGCGAATTTGTGCCATTACTCCCCCGATCATCGAACCCAAAATGGAGGGGTTAATTGGTATTCTCTCCGCCGGTACTGCTGACTTAGCTGTCGCTGAAGAGGCGGCTGTCACAGCAGAACTGTCTGGCTTTCGTGTCCAGCGTCTTTGGGATGTGGGTGTGGCGGGGATTCATCGCTTGCTGAGTAATCGCCATCTGATTGAATCAGCTTCAGTTCTGATTGTGGTGGCGGGAATGGAAGGCGCTTTGCCCAGCGTTGTGGCAGGTTTGGCAGATTGTCCGGTGATTGCTGTTCCTACCAGTATCGGTTATGGCGCGAGTTTTGGCGGTTTAGCCCCTCTATTGACAATGCTGAACTCCTGTGCGGCTGGTATTGGTGTGGTGAATATTGATAATGGTTTTGGTGCTGCTGTTCTAGCGGGGCAAATTTTGCGAACAGCCGAGAAAATAAAATTATCGTGATTGTCACTGTAAAATCCCTGTTACTTCAGTGGAATAGGTGTCAAATATGACATTTTGACTTGTGGCAGACAAGTTGTCGTAAGATTTCAATGGGTAGTCAGTGTTTATGGGGTAAAATCCAAAAAACTATTCCCAAAAATTACCTTTTATCACCGATAAAATACCAAGCTATGAACTACTTCAGCGGTGTAATATCTCAGTTAGTTTGGCAACTGCCAGTAAATTTGACTATTCTAGGGCAGACCATTAATGATCCAGACGTTCTAGGTCAGATGCAACAAGCTTGGAACAACTTTGTACTCACAGGTCAAGTATGGGCGTTGTTGATTGGTCTAGTAATTGGCTATGTTCTCAGGAGTCTGACAAGTTACGGTTAGGGAATGGGAAGAGGAAGTGGGGACTGGGAAGAAGAGAATAAGTGATAAATTTCTATTGTGTCTTCCTCAATAGACACCTCCACTTCTCAACCTGTTAATTTCCTAATAATCTATGACTAAAGAACAAACGTGGAGTCAGCGCTTTGAATCGGCATTGCATCCAGCGATCGCTCGTTTTAATGCCAGTATAGGTTTTGATATTGAATTAATTGAATATGACCTGACTGGTTCTCAAGCTCATGCCAAAATGTTGGCTCACACAGGTATTATTTCCCCAGATGAGGGGGAAAAACTGGTGGCGGGTTTAGAACAAATTCGCCAAGAATATCGCCAAGGCAAATTCCAACCGGGGATTGATGCCGAAGATGTCCATTTTGCTGTGGAACGGCGATTGACAGAAATTGTGGGCGATGTGGGTAAAAAGCTGCATACGGCGAGATCGCGTAATGACCAAGTTGGTACTGACACCAGACTTTATCTGCGCGACCAAATCACAGCCATCCGCAGCTACTTGCGGGAATTTCAATGTGTGTTACTAGATATAGCAGAACAGCACGTTGAAACTCTGATTCCTGGCTATACTCACCTACAACGCGCCCAACCCCTGAGTTTAGCTCATCACCTCTTGGCATATTTCCAAATGGCACAACGCGACTGGGAACGCCTGGGAGATGTTGCTAGTCGAGTGAATATTTCGCCTTTGGGGTGCGGCGCATTGGCGGGAACGACTTTCCCCATTGATAGACATTACACAGCCGAACTCTTGCATTTTGAGAGTGTTTATGCTAATAGCTTAGATGGAGTGAGCGATCGCGACTTTGCCATTGAATTTCTCTGTGCTGCGAGCTTAATCATGGTTCACCTCAGCCGCCTTTCTGAGGAAATTATTCTCTGGTCATCTGAAGAATTTCGGTTCGTCACCCTCAAAGATAGCTGTGCCACGGGTTCTAGCATTATGCCCCAAAAGAAAAATCCTGACGTACCAGAATTAGTCCGGGGCAAAACTGGGCGGGTGTTTGGTCATCTGCAAGCCATGCTGGTAATCATGAAAGGGCTACCACTGGCATACAATAAAGACCTGCAAGAAGATAAAGAAGGTTTATTTGACAGCGTTAATACCATTAAAGCCTCTTTAGAAGCAATGACAATATTGTTGCGGGAAGGCTTAGAATTTCGTACCCAACGTTTAGCAACAGCCGTCGCTGAAGATTTTTCCAATGCCACAGATGTAGCAGATTATCTGGCTGCCAAGGGTATACCCTTCCGAGAAGCTTATAATCTCGTGGGTAAGGTAGTAAAAACCAGTATTGCCGCAGGTAAACTTTTAAAAGATTTGACCTTAGAAGAATGGCAACAATTGCATCCCGCATTTGCCACAGATATCTATGAAGCAATATCGCCCCGTCAAGTTGTAGCAGCACGCAACAGTTATGGTGGTACAGGTTTTACACAGGTAAATCAGGCAATTGCTACAGCCCGTACTCAAGTTGGTAAATAGAGCAAAGTGCTGAGTGCTGAGTGCTGAGTGCTGAGTAGAAAACAAGTAGGGGTGGGTTTACAGATAAGTAAGTCGGCGTGAAAATTCAAATGTATGTCATTGCGTTCGCGGAGCGTGGCGTTAGCCATGTGGAACGGAGTGGAACGAAGCAATCAAAAGGGTTTTGGAGTTTTTACATTCTGTTACATAGTTAGGTTTATTTGTGCCGACTTACTTATGTTCAATTACAAATAATAATTTTAATAAACCCGCCCCTACATCAGGCTTTCAGCAATCAACAATGTCCTAACCTCCTTGGTGGTTGCTCTAAAAAATAGGAAGTAGGGAAAATCAACAAATCAGGGCGTACATATAATATGTACGCCCTGAGCAATTAAAAACTTAATTGATAAGCATTTCAACAGGCAGCTTATTCAGTATCAGCTGCTGCTGTACTTTCTTCTTCTTCACTCTTAGGAGGTCTTTGTTGGAACCTTCTCTGCATTCTTCCTGTAGTAGTCCGTTTACGAAACTTTCTGGCATACGCCTGGTTCCGTAGCGCCTTTTCTTTTTTCGGGTTACGGCGCTTGGCCATGT
>PWQB01000524.1 GCA_003556955.1 Nostocaceae cyanobacterium CSSed10_463m | reverse complement strand
TCGGTCTTTGTAAGCGCTTAAACCACTGGATACCGCTTGGCGTAATCAAATTAGCCGCCAAAGCAATGACAAAAGCCACACCCCCAATCACCATCCACGATCTAATCATGCTGTTTATTCTTTGCCATTAGCTGTATCTTCTTAAATATCACGCTTTACAGAAGTATTATGTCATTTTTTGACTAATTTCTTATCATCCCGAAGTTTGATAACTGTGCATCAATTTCAAATAATTCAGTCTGTGGGTAGGTGCGTGAGTTAAGACAGTGCAAATATTATTTTTTATGGGGGATAAGGAAAACAATATGGAACCAAATCCAGAAATGCGGTCATCGCTAGCAACATCACACCATAATAGAAATAGAATACCTAAAATTGCCAATCAAATTCGTCTCACAGGGTGGGTTATGTTGTGGGTGCAATTGGCATTGGCACTGGTTTCTGGCTTATTATTATTATTTGCTTCTCCTGGACGTAACTTTACAGATCAATCGAATCCAGGTTTAGGAATTGGAGTATTTTGGGCTGTATCTGGAATTTTATTATTGCTATTCAGCGTATTTTGGGATTTTCGTTACACCCGCATAGGTAGACGCTTAGGCAATATTAACCCAACTCTGCACCCTAGTAAAGCGGATACAACTAGAGCTATCCGCATGGGTATTCTGGTAAGTTTAGTGGGAATATTCATCACCATTTTAGGCGCAGGAACCAGCGTCGGTGTGCTAGTAGCAAAAGCTGTATCCCAACCCCCTGGAGTCGCAATTACCGACCCCAACAAGATTATTCGAGCGCTGGATGTGTTTATAGTAGTAGCTAATATTAATGGTATTGCGGCTCATTTTTTCGGTACAGTGGCTTCTATGTGGCTGATAGAAAAAGTGCATCAGCATTAAAAAGGGAGTAGGAAGTAATATCAAGATAAAAGGTATTTTTGTAGGTTGGGTTAAACAAAGTGAAACCCAACATTTTCCGCGCCATGTCTAAGATATTTCTTGGGTTTAGTTCCTCAACTAAACCTACTAAAATATAATTTAGTATTCCTGACTCACATCTAGCAAAAATCAATGACAATTCTCAATGCTAGTAATTTATCTCTAGAAGATGTTCAGCGTCTGTTTGGCTTTCAAAAACAGTACAATGACTCATTTTCTCACCTGTTATCCCTGGAACCTCTCACCGAAGTAGAACAGCAGGATTTGAAACAGCTTCAGAATGATTTTGATAGATACCTCACATCTGGCAAAGTTTCGGAAGGACAGGTGAAATTTCTTGTACTTGCACCCTTGCTAAGATTAGCTGGCTTTTATCGCTATCCTATCGAGATTCGCCTAGAAGAAGATATTGCTGATATTGAGGTTGAAGATGAAGATACCACAATTAAAGGCAGGATGGATATTTTAGCTATTAGTAAAGCTAAAAATACTAAATCTCAAGTATATTTCTGGATACTTTTAATTGAATCAAAAAATAGTCAAATTGATATATCAACTGGCTTACCTCAACTGCTCACTTATGCTTATAAAAGTTTAAATAATCAAACATTAATGTGGGGTTTAACTACTAATGGCAGAGGTTATCAGTTCATTTATATTGAACCAGGTAATCCTCCCATTTATCATCTGATGCCATTATTGAATTTTATGGAACCTCCCCGTGCAGTTGAATTATTACAAGTTTTAAAAGCCATTTGTCAGATATAGCAATGCTAAATAAGTTACTTATAGAAAAACGAACCACAGAGACACAGAGTACACTGAGAGGATGTTTTAAAAGTCTTATTGTCGGTAGCAAAACATTTTAGATCCCCCTAAATCCCCCTTGAGAAGGGGGACTTTGATTCTAATTCCCCCCTTTTTAAGGGGGGCTAGGGGGGATCTGCCAGTGCCTAAAATCACAGCCAACCACTTTTCAAACACCCTCTGAGACAAGAGGGTTTAAGAGAGTTTTGCATAAGTCCTATTAAAATAAATAGAGCGTTGATAAAATTTCAAAATCGCTAATTCTCACCTCCTCCTCTCCGCGCCTCCGCGACTCTGCGTGCAATAAACACCCCTTTCCCCTCCACAACCCTAAAACTTCAAACCATCCAATAACTCGCGCATTTCCTGCATATTGACTAAACTATTAGCACACAAAATACCCGAAGCAGCTACCGCAGGTACACCAATTCCTGGCATAGTACTATCACCCACACGATACAAACCCTTTATAGGTGTTTGCGTACCAGGAAACATCCCCTTACCTGCAACAATAGCAGGGCCATACGTTCCCTGGTATCGCCGTAAATAATAAGCATGAGTTAGCGGTGTACCAATCAGTTCTAACACCACACGTTCACGAATATCTGGGATAACTCGCTCTAAAGCCCGATATAAAGATTGCGCTTTCTCTTTTTTCCTCGCTTCATATCCATCATTTCGTTCCCACCCGGCGTAAGGTTCCAGGGTGTAAGCATGAACCACATGATGTCCCTCTGGGGCTAAAGTTGCATCCCACACACTGGGAATGGAAATCATGCAAGTATTACCCGGTACGCTGATATCTTGACTCGAATCATGCACTACTACATGATGTCCCGTCAAACTTTCTAACCCAGTGGCTCGAACACCTAAGTGCAAATGCATAAAACTATCAACGGCTGGTGTCTCTAATGCAACTTGCCGACATGATGCAGGTAAATCTTCAGGGCGTAACAAATGATTGTAAGTATCCCAAATCGTCGCGTTAGAAATGACTATCGGTGCTTTAAGAACTTCACCATTTTGCAACTTGACACCGACAGCTTTACCCGATTCCACCAAGATTTGCTCTACATGACAGCCCAGACGTAACTCACCACCCCAACGTTCTAAACCCCGCACCAAAGCATTGACAATTGCACCACTCCCTCCCACAGGATACTCAACTCCAGCACGGGAACGTTCACCTAACATAAAAGCTACCTCTGGGGCAATTGTGCCGTGTGCCTTTAAACCAGATAATAAAAAGCATTCCAGGTCAATGAGCCGACGTACCCAAGGGTCTTTAACTGTAGCATCCATGACATTGCCCACAGAAGACTGAACCAGGGGCAAATTAGGTAACATTTTCGCCAAGGATGGTAAATAACGTGTCATCAAGACTAAAATCACCTGCCAATCTGCCCTCAAAGCTAGCGTGGGAATACCTTTCATCCCTTCATATAGCTTTAACAAGCGTTCGGCAAATTGTTGAAATTCCTTCGCACCTTGGGGCGTAATTTTATGCAGTTCAGCCAGGTACTTCTCAGCATGGCCATAAACTGCAAAAATGGCTTCAGGAAAATGGTAGTGTCCTAATGGTTCATAAGGGATAACTTGGAGAGATTCGCCTAGAACTTTAAGAACTTGTGTTACAGGATTCAAACTCTGAGCATCTGTAAGACCACAATAAAAAGAGGGGCCAGAATCAAATTCAAATCCTCGTCGTCTAAAACTATGGGCTGCACCTCCGGGAATGGCGTGACTTTCACACACAATTACCCGCTTACCATAACGAGCCAGTAAACCCGCAGCGCATAACCCGCCAATACCGCTACCAATCACGATAACATCTCTTTGAGCGTCCTGAGTTCTAAGTGCTGAGTTCATATTTTAATGACTAACGACTAAAATGACCAATGACCAATGATTTACCCTGAGCGTAGTCGAAGGGAGCGTAGTCGAAGGGCTAATGACTAATGAATGAACCATTAATTGAACTGAAAGGCATTTCTAAATCCTTTGGTAGCAATAAAGTTTTAGATAATGTGGATTTGACGATTTACCGGGGGGAAGCAGTGGGAATTATTGGGCCTTCAGGAACTGGTAAATCAACGGTTTTACGCATTATCGCCGGATTAATAGCTCCCGATAGCGGAGAAATTTATATCCAAGGGGTACGGCGAGATGGGTTAATTGAGGATAGCGCTGATCCGATTGGGATTGGGATGGTGTTTCAACAAGCGGCTTTATTTGATTCGTTGACAGTGGATGAAAATGTGGGTTTCTTACTGTATCAACATTCCAAGATACCGCGATCGCGCATTCAACAGATAGTTAAGGAAAAATTAGAAATGGTGGGTTTATCTGGAATCAGCCATCTGTACCCCTCTGAACTATCTGGGGGTATGCGAAAACGGGTGAGTTTTGCCAGAGCAATTATCTCTAATCCTGATAATCTCACAGAGGGTCCAGAAGTTTTACTATACGATGAACCCACAGCCGGACTTGACCCCATTGCCTCAACAGTCATAGAAGATTTAATTCGGGAATTACAATTGACACAAGGAGTATGTAGTACTTATGCCATTGTGACGCACCAAGATAGTACCATTCGGCGTACAACTGATCGATTAGTGTTTCTTTATCAAGGTAAAGTGCAGTGGCAAGGTAAAGTAAGTGATATAGATAACACAGAAAATCCCTTGATTAGACAATTTATTAGTGGCAGTGTGGATGGTCCAATTCAGGTAGCTGGCTAAATGAATGGAGAAATAATATGCGAGATATCATATCAAACAGCTTTGCGTCTAAGCGCACATTAAGAGAAGGCTCAGTAGGGTTACTCATCCTCCTGGGTTTAGGCGCATTCGTGATGATTGTCCTCTGATTAAATAGATTTACAGCAGGTGGCAATTCATATAAATTTGTAGTGGAATTTGCTAATGCTGGGGGGATGCAAAGAGGCGCACCCGTTCGTTATCGGGGTGTGAAAGTAGGCAGTATTTCTAGAGTTCAAGCAGGTTCAAATGCCGTAGAGGTAGAAATTGAAATTGCTCCAGCTGATTTAGTGATTACCCGTGATGTGGTTATTGAAGCTAATCAGAGTGGATTAATTAGTGAAAGTATTATAGATATTATACCTAAAACATCTATCCCGATTGGGGCGATCGCCAAACCCCTAGATAATAATTGTGATCAAAGTCTAATAATTTGTCATGGTTCTCGGTTATCAGGTCAAGTTGGCATCAGCATTGATGAACTGATTCGCACCTCAACTAATTTAGCGAGTACATACAATGACCCCAAATTTTATCAGAACCTGAATCGACTTCTCGAAAGCTCAACAGCAGCAGCCACTGGTGTTGCATCTCTGACTCAGGATTTTCAAGGTTTGACCAAAAACTTTCAACAACAACTAAGCACATTTTCCGCCACTGCGAGTTCAGTACAAGAATCCACAAATGAACTTACTAGATCCGCTACTAAAACAGTAGATCAATTAGGGGCAACGGCAAGTGAATTTAGTTCCACAGCCAATCAAGCTAATCGGTTGTTAAGTAACTTAGATGAACTAGTGACAAGCAACCGCAGTTCTTTAGTTGGTGCTTTGAACAACATCACCGAAACTAGCAACCAACTCCGGGTGACAGTCAGTAGCCTCTCACCAGCCTTTGATCGACTCACCCAAGGCGAATTACTCAACAATTTAGAAAGCCTGTCAGCAAATGCAGCCCAAGCTTCAGCCAATTTACGCGACGCTTCTAAAACTTTAAATGATCCTCAGAATCTAGTGCTAATGCAGCAAACCTTAGATTCAGCCAGGGTAACTTTTGAAAATACCCAAAAAATTACCTCTGATTTAGACGAATTGACAGGTGATCCAGCTTTCCGACAAAATCTGCTGCAATTAGTCAATGGTTTAAGTGGCTTAGTCTCTTCTACAGAACAAATACAGCAAGACGTAAAGGTAGCTACAACTTTAGACTCCCTCAAAACAGCCGTTAGCCAACCTCCTATTCAGCAGTCTCCCGTAAATAAACCAGTAGTTAAGCAGCCTCCTGTTAGCACACCCACAATTGAGCTTCCCAGCCTCACGCCAAAGCAACAGGCGCTGAATATCAAACCCATACCTGCTGCTATTGATATTGTGGAACCCAACCCCCAACCAATTATTAATCCAGCAATTCCCGACTCATCCCCTGAAAACCTCTTAAAGCAGCTGCGGAAGTATGGAGAAGAAAGGAATTTGGATGAATAAGGATAAGACACATCCCAGAAAAGACAGAGAAAATTCTTCGACCCAATGACCAATGAGAAGAGGCAGAGGGGGTGCAGGGTGCAGGGTGCAGGGTGCAGGGTGCAGGGTGCAGGGTGCAGGGGGAGAAGACGGTAACTTCCGACCCAATACATTTCGGTTAAGGGATGTAGAGACGTTCCATGGAACGTCTCTACAAGGGTTTTCGGCTCCCGAATTTGCTTAACCGAACAGTATT
>PWQB01000507.1 GCA_003556955.1 Nostocaceae cyanobacterium CSSed10_463m | reverse complement strand
TGTTCTTCAAAAGTCTTGCAGATCATTGCCGACTCCACCGAATCTGAAGCAATCAGGTATTCAGTTAATGTGCCGACAGTGGGATGGTGGTAGTCCACTGTTGAAGACACCATCATAGTGTTTGGTTGAATTCCACGTTCTTCACACTCAATAATCGGGCAGAAAATTCCATGAGCATGAAATAACTGGCCTTTTGGCGATACAGGTTGCTGGCGATATACAGCATAAGCTCGTTCTAGTTCAGCTAAGAATCCACTTGTGATTCTTCCTTGTTGAAATTCGCAGTAATTTTTGCTGAAACTTGCTCCGGCTACGCCGCTAAGAGTTAATTGTAATGGAGAGTCGTGGAGAAACTTTTTATTTTCCCCTACTAAGTATATGAGGTGGCGAGTAAAGGTTTTAAATTTCAGCTTATCTGCTAAAAAAGCATCGTAATTTTCTTTAAGAGTACCAAGTTTATTACCAGTTTCCCGGTCTTTAACAGATAAAGGCCCCCGGCGGACTATGACTAATTTTGGAGTATTACTGATAAAAACTGTTTCTACTCCCGAACTAAATTCATGCTCTACCTGTTGCCAATTATCATCCGGCTTAAAACCTACAGCATTGGCATTATCCAGTTTAATCGCCAAACCGTGGGGCTGCATACCCTCTGTGCCATAGCGCGGATTAATCATCTGACACCAGGGGATGATTTGAGAAGGGGGGGCGTTGAATTTATCGTCTTCAAAGTCGAAATTAGCAGATGCTGGCATCGTTTTAGACTATTAAAAATGTTTTGCTAAACCAGTGTATCAGGATGGCAAATGAGTAGGGTGTTACTAGCTGGCAGTGCATCTTGAAACCTGATTCTATTTTAATCCTTCGTAACTGTTTAAACTAACATTCTACTGAAATGCACAACTAACCCCTGAGCAACTGATGGCAAAATTGTAGATAAACATCGGTTGCACTTTACAACCTTTGTAGCAAACTTAAACCGTGGGTATCAGTGCCACAGGTATTAAACAGCTGATACTCCTGGGCTAACTGTTGTACTTGTTGGGTTTCTACAGCACTTGGTATCCAAGGTTTAGGGTTATTATAAGCATAGAAAGCTTCCACACCGTCAATTCCCCGTTCAGCCGCAGCTCCTATTAAGTCAACGTGCGATCGCTTGTAGCGAACAGGATGAGCTAAAACTGCCAATCCTCCGGCTTGATGGATAGCAGCAATGATGTTATTTGCTTGATACTGTTTGCCTGTAGTGGGTTTTCTTTGCAAATAGGGTTTGATGCTAGGATGTTCTGGCTCAAAGGCATAAGCCAAAATGTGAACTTCAACATCCAAAAGGTTGGCATTAATTTCTACCCCACTCCATAGGTAAGGAGTATTCTCACTGCCATTATTCCACTTCCAGTTTTCTAACCATATATGTGCTGTTTGATACCCTCCAATACTATGGTGATCTGTAATTGCCAATCCTTGTAGCCCAATAGCGATCGCCTGTTCCATCAATGCACTTGGTTGCAACTTGCCATCTGAGTGGACAGTATGCATATGAAAATTGAATAACTTGGGACAGCTTTGGGCATTAACACTCCAGAAGACTTGCCTTAAAATATCTACGTTCGTAGATGTTCGAGTAAAATTTACAACCATAACTTTTTATCAATGAAAATACTTGATTCCCCATACACCCACACGTCACACTTAGAGGTGAAAACAACTCCAGCACTTTAAAATGTCAGTAGTTTTTTCAGCCTGATAGCCAATTTTTTCAATATGTTAAGACTACCTTAGCAAATCTCAATGCTGATGGTCATGAGTATTTTCAATTGCTTATATAAATCAGGTAAAAAATTTCTCGAACAGATTTAACTACTGAATTTATTAGACGCGATATTAGACGCGATGAATCGCGTCTCTACAAGGGCAGGCACACAGATAGTCATGTATCCAATTGCAGGCGGGTTGTATAAGCACGGATTTGGGTACTGGTTATCAAGGTGATCGACAATTATGCTATAATGGTAAACCTGCTAATGTACCCGAACCGGGAATCACTTCACCAATTGCCAAAGCGGAAATATTCTGTGATTTAAAAAAGCTGATTGTCTGTTCTACTTGATGGGGTGGTACTAATAGCACAAAACCAATTCCCATATTGAAAGTATTATACATGGCCTCGGCACTGACTGAGCCGACTTCTGCTAACCACTGGAAGATCGGCGGAATAGTCCAACTATTAGAGTTAATTTGAATACTTTGATTTGCACCTAAACATCTGGGTAGATTCTCTGGTAAGCCACCACCTGTAATATGAGCCATACCATGAATTTCTAACTCAGCTTGACGAGCTGCGAGAACAGGCTTGACATAAATTTGTGTTGGTTTGAGAAAAGCTTCTGCTATGCTCTCACCACCTAATAACTGTGGACGTTCATCCCAAGCCAATGATTTGGAGTCAACAATTTTTCGGACTAAACTCAAACCATTGCTATGTACACCTGTACTAGGAAGTGCGATCGCTACATCTCCAATTTGCACCTGAGAGCCATCCAGCATCTGGCTTTTTTCCACAATTCCCACACAGAAGCCAGCCAAGTCATACTCACCCACTTGGTAGAAACCCGGCATTTCGGCGGTTTCTCCTCCCAATAAAGCGCAACCAGCCGACCTACACCCAGAGGCTATCCCTGCTACCACTTGAGTTAGTTGTTCTGGTTCTAACTTACTGGTAGCCACATAATCTAAAAAAAACAGTGGTTCTGCACCTGATGTCAACACATCATTCACACACATCGCCACTAAATCAATACCTACAGTATCATGTCGGTTGAGAACCTGAGCAATTTTCAGCTTTGTTCCCACACCATCGGTTCCCGAAACCAATACTGGTTCTTTAAAACCCCCTGGTAATTGAAAGCAACCACCAAAACCACCTAGTCCACCAATTACTCCCGGTCTAAAAGTACTGTGAACTAAATTGCGAATTTGGTCTACAAAGGCTCTACCTGCCTCAACATCAACCCCAGCATCCCGATAATCCATAGTCATTAGTCATTAGTCATTAGTCATTAGTCATTAGTCATTAGTCCATAGTTCATAGTCCATAGTCAAGGAGGCACTAAAAGACTTCTTCTTCAATACCACGCCACCATTCACCTAGGTGCATTAAATCTTCGTGTATGTCTGCCAACTCATTGGCGTAAGTATCTTCAGAAATACTAGCTTGACGTTCTTGTAACTTCTTGAGCCGCAGCTGTACCAGTAGCCAAGGTTTGGCAATGCTATTTGTTGATTCCAGATATTGTGCTAGTTCTTGACTATCCATATTTTTGAACTCACTACTGTTTAAAATATAGCAACCGCCAAAGAGGTTAGGACATTGTTGATTGCTGAAAGCTTTGAGCTAACTTGGTTTTTACTCAGCACTCAGCACTCAGCACTTTGCTATACATGAGACCGACGATAGTTGTGTATCTGCTTCACTGAGCAAAAACAGCCACGATACAATCGTGACTGCTGGCAGTATTTGTCAATTAACTAATTTTTACTGATTGGCATATCTGGAATCAGCCAGCATTGAAGCCATTGACAGACTGACAGATGGTTATGCTTTAGCGTAATTTTCAGCAACGAAGTCCCAATTCACCAACTGTTCTAAGAAATTCTTGATGAAAGCGGGACGAGCATTTCTATGGTCGATGTAGTAGGCGTGTTCCCAAACGTCGATGGTTAGGAGTGCCTTTTTACCATGAGCTAGGGGGTTTTCTGCATTTGGTGTCTTCATTACCTTCAAAGTACCACCATCATCTACCAACCAAGCCCAACCACTACCGAATTGAGTTGCAGCAGCGTTAGAAAATTCTTCTTTGAATTTATCGAAGCTACCAAAATCCTGATTGATCTTAGCGGCTAAGTCGCCAGTGGGTGCGCCACCACCTGCGGGCTTCAAGCAATTCCAGAAAAAGGTGTGATTCCAAACTTGAGCTGCATTATTAAAGATTCCGGCTTTCGAGGAGTCTTTAAAGGAGATTTGGATGACTTCTTCTAAAGACTTGTTAGCTAGTTCTGTACCGTCAGTGAGCTTGTTCAAGTTGGTCACGTAGGCTGCATGATGTTTGCCATAGTGATACTCGAAGGTTTCGGCTTTCATGCCATACGGCTCTAGAGCTTTAGAATCGAAGGGTAAGGGGGGCTGTGTAAATGCCATGTTGTGAAATCCTCTCTTTACTGTTTTCCAGTGGAAAGCTGTTGTAGCAGCTTAGGAAATTACAGGTTATATGGGTAGCGGTCTTATATCCTAGTATTGAAGGATATAAAACTTAACATCGTCATTCTACTACCAAAGGGAGGATTTCGACACAATACTGTTGTATTTCAGCCCAATTCCTAGAAACTAATCATTATCATTGATATTGATTATGGTAAGTTAGCTGCTGTTAAACGTTGTTGGTAGTAATTTATGATTTGCTCGGTGACTTGAGAAACATCAAGACCATCAGACTGTATTTCAATTGCGTCTGCGGCTTTTTGTAAAGGTGAAACTTTACGAGTACTATCTTTCCAGTCACGTTCAGCGATATCTCGTTTTAGCTGTTCTAAATTCACATCAGGTTGACCCTGCTGTTTAAAATCTTGCTGACGACGATGAGCGCGTTCATTGACTGAAGCGGTTAAAAATATTTTCACTTCAGCATCGGGAAATACATGAGTCCCAATATCTCGACCTTCAGCGACTAAACCACCTTTTTTACCCCAACTTTGCTGTTGTTTAACCAGTGCTTGACGCACAGCGTTTTGTGCAGCAATTGCCGATACTTGGGATGTGACCTCAATTGTCCGAATTGCTTGAGTTACATCAGTATTATTAATCAAAACCCTGACGGTCGATTGTAGATCATGGCTGGGGCTAAGTTCAATTTTACACTGATTGACTAATTGAGCGATAGCACATTCATCGTCAATAGCAATACCTTGTTGTAGCACCAGCCAAGTTACAGCTCGATACATAGCTCCTGTATCGAGATACACTAGACCCAGCTTAGTTGCCACTTGACGAGCCACTGTGGACTTACCAGCCCCTGCTGGACCATCGATAGCGATGATAGGTTGACGATCGCTCAAGATCATATTATCAATCAAACGTGTCGAACCAAGACGAGCTGCGATCGCCAGCATTCCTTCCTCCTCAACTGTTTCTAAAGACATTAATGTAGTCGGTTCCACCAATTCAATATATTCCACGATTAGATTACTAACCTTTGCCAGTTCTCGCTGTACCACTGCTATCAGCTCGCTGCTGTTACGAACACCAGCTTGGAATGCAGCTGATCCTTGGCGTAAACCTCGATATAAAACTGCGGCCTGCTCTTTTTCTTGTGTAGTCAAATATTGGTTACGAGAACTTAAAGCCAGACCCGAAGCTTCCCGTACCGTAGGACAAGCAACAATCTCTACTGGTAAATTCAAATCAGCTACCAGCCGTCTAATAATAGCCAGTTGTTGACCATCTTTTTGTCCAAAGTAGGCTCGGTTAGGTTGTACCAAGTTCAAAAGCCTGGTCACTATCGTTGCTACACCTTGAAAGTGACCTAGCCGAGAACGTCCACACAAACCTAATATCATAGCAGATGGAGGTATGACTTGTGTAACTTGAGATGCTTGTAAACTTTTCTGAGCAACACCCATTTCCTCCGGAGTGGGTGCAAAAATCGCATCTACTCCTGCTTGTAAACAAAGTTTTTGGTCTAACTCTAAAGTGCGGGGATAACGTTCATAGTCCTCATGAGGACCAAATTGCAAGGGATTGACAAAAATACTGACAATCACCGTAGAATTTTCTTGCCTAGCTCTTTTGATCAAGCTCAAATGGCCTTGATGTAATCCTCCCATTGTTGGTACTAAACCAACGGCCGTCTGATACCAGCTAGTTATCTCATCCAGTTCCAAATCTTCTGGAACCGTTAGCTGATTTTCGGAACAGCGTTTAGTTAAATAGCAGCGTAAAGCTGCAACTGTTGTCAGCAGGCGCACAAAATTCCCCTAGTTCTTTTTAAGCCTCTCCCCCGTTAGTTTATATCTGAAATAGGGGGCAAGGGTATTGAACTAGGGGAATTGGGAGAAGAGGAACGGGGAAAAAGGGCAGGGGGGTAGGGGGCAGCTGACAGGTGTAGGTTTTTTACATTCTCGTGAGGGTAAGACAAGGTGGACAAGGAAGGATAGTAGACAAGGGAGGA
>PWQB01000098.1 GCA_003556955.1 Nostocaceae cyanobacterium CSSed10_463m | reverse complement strand
GTTCCCTGTTCCCTGTTCCCTGTTCCCTACCTCTACGAGTAAATATGGCTCTAAGCGCAGCTATGCCGTCAGGCTTTACGCCACGCTACGCGAACATAAACCAAACCGGATTCCTATATAATATTCATAAAGTTATGATGAAAACTTCCACAAACACATTTACCTCAGCCAAAACATGGAATTGGCAAGGTTTCCCCATCTCCTATCAGACTCAAGGAACTAATGGCCCCGCAGTTGTGCTTGTACATGGCTTTGGAGCCTCATGGTGGCACTGGCGCAAAAATATTCCCGCATTAGCAGAAAATTGCCGTGTTTATGCCATTGATTTAATTGGCTTTGGCGGTTCAGCTAAACCTCAACCGGGGGTAGAAATGAACTACACCTTAGAAACATGGGGAGAACAGTTAGCGGACTTTTGCCGGGAAGTAGTGGGGGAACCGGCTTTTTTAGTAGGAAATTCCATAGGTTGTATTGTGGTCTTACAAGCAGCAGTCAGCAACCCGGATATAGCTTTAGGAGTAGCCTTACTCAATTGTTCATTACGATTGCTGCACGATCGCAAACGAGAAACCCTACCTTGGTCTCGTCGCTTCGGCGCACCGATTCTGCAACGGATATTATCTATCAAACCAGTAGGACAGTTTTTTTTCAATCAAGTTGCTAAACCGAAAACAGTCCGCAAGATTTTACTCCAAGCCTACGCCAATGCAGAGATAGTCACAGAGGAGTTAGTTGATATTCTCACAGCACCAGCAAAAGACCCAGGCGCTGTAGCGGTGTTTCTGGCATTTACGTCTTATTCTACAGGGCCGCTACCAGAAGACCTTTTACCCTTACTATCTTGTCCTGCCATTATTCTCTGGGGAACAGCCGACCCCTGGGAACCAATCGACTTGGGTAGAGAACTAGCCAACTATCCGCAAGTCCTAAAATTTATCCCCTTAGAAGGAGTGGGACATTGCCCCCAAGATGAAGCACCTGAGTTAGTCAATCCCATTTTACTTGATTGGATGAACGCTCTATAAAAGAAAAAATTGTCGGTTGAGTTGACGTAAGGAAACCCAACATCATCGGCAGCGTTGGGTTGCGCTGTGCTTAACCCAAGCTTGTATAGTCATTCCACTACGATACTTAATTTTTTCATAAATCAAATTGGAATTTTGCCGCATCGACAAAAACGAAGGCCAGAAGGCCTTCGTTTGCTCAAAGTTATAGGGACAGTATTTCAAAATTTGGCTTTGCATATTTGCGGGGTCTGCTTCTGTGTCCTATCCCTTCATTTTTGCAGATTACCAAATGCGACCTATACCCCCAAATAAGGGTAAAGCACCTCCCCAGCCAAGACCACCGGCTACGGGGAAACCACCTCCCCAAACACCATGTTTTCTGCCAACTAAACCTGCTCCTAAGCCATAGCCTCCCCACCCGAAGCCACCAGAAACATCCTGCTGTTCTTCGGTAGATAAATCCACTAACAAATCAGATTGAAGGTCTTGAATTGACATAATTTTCACCTCAACTTCGTTTGTACGTGGTACACACTTAAGAAAAAAATGGGAGTGTTGCACCTATACTTTTATTTTTAGTCTTATTTCCTATTGATTAAATTATCCCAGAGTTATAAATAAATGTCGGAGAAATATGTCATTTGGCACAGGAAAAATCATGTTTAATTGAAACATGAGATTTTATGAATATTCCGTAAAATCCACAATCAATACTTTCGTTTAATTCGATATTTATTTGGCATTAAAAAATATTCAAAAAACCTCTCTCTGCATAGGAGAAAGGTTTTGAATATCTTATTGATCTTGTAGAAAAGACAATAGTTTAGGTAGACGTAGAGGAATTTGGTTTTGATGTTTAGTAATCAGAAACTTCTTACTAACCTAATTAGAAACCACCAAAAGGCCCACCACCGCCACCAAAAGGTCCGCCACCAAAAGGTCCACCACCGCCGGCAGGTGGTCCAGCAGCGAAGCCAAAAATCCTCACGGGGATACGTTGACCGCGAGAATCAATGAGAGTACCAATAACGGTAATATCAGGTCTAGTTGGTCCACCTAATTGTAATTGTTGACCTCCAGAGAGGAGTTCTTGTGACTCTGCGGATAGCTCCACAAATAAATCAGATTGAATGGTTTTTTCTGACATAATTTTTTGCCTCAATTTAGTAAATAAATGCTAGGTAGCACCCATACCAGAAATTTTCCCGGTAGGGTGCAAAATCATGGCTCAAATTCTACGTCTTATGGTAAAAAATGTGCTGATTAGACAAGACTATTGACGAGTAGAAATTTTGGTAATCTCAGTCTTTACTTAACGACTTCAAGAATACCAGTCAAGCGAATAGGAATGCGGCGAATACGACTTTCCCTATCAAAACCACGGTCTCGATCAAAACCACGGTCTCGATCAAAATCACGGTCTCTCTCAAAACCACGATCTCTACCAAATTCGCCCATCTCAAAGGTTAGCCCTTGCCCTTGTTGTCCACCTGCTAACAGCTCTTGTTGTTCTGCGGATAACTCTTCAAACAAATCAGTTTTGGTGATGTTGGTTGACATAAATTTGTGCCTCACTTACTTTGTTTAGGTGTGGAATAACCTATACCTTTATTATTAACTATTAGTGAGTTATTTGAATTGTCCTTTAGTTAGAAATTCAAAAATAAACTTTCCTTCTTTAGAATCATGTAAATGAGTTGATTTGTGTTTGTTTTTATGCTTGTTTTTTCTAAAATAGATATATCCCCGACTTCTTTAAGAATTCGGGGATATAAAGGCTACCAATTAGTTTAAAACAAAAGAAAATGTCACCGCTACGAAATTAATCCCCGAATAACTTTAGCTATAAAATTATTGATGCTATTGTTATGAGAATTAGCAGTCGGTAATGTAAATGTTATAGATGATGCCATAGTAATTTGTGACAAAGTGTATTTAGTACTTTGAGAATTAGATTCATCTTCTGCCAGACTTAAGTTATTATTTGCCTCAGTGGCAATATCAGTTTTTTGAAAGAAAAAATTCTTGGTTCCTAATATACCTTCGTCTTGCCCACCCGCGAGACTTTCTTGTTCTTCTTCAGATAAACTTTGGAAAAGAAATGAATTATTGGATAGATTATTTTCAGACATGATTTTACTTGCTCACACCAAAGTAAATTGTTATAGGGATAAAAACTTTTGATGCTCTCCTTTTTCTGCTAGAAACGTCTCTGGAGTTCCTTGTAATTGCAGTTCACCTTTCTCTAACATCACAATCCAATCAGCTCGTTTGACAACACTGGGACGATGGGTAATTAAAATTGTGGTTTTGCCTTTACGGTGTGCTAAAATCGCATCTAATACACTAGCTTCGCTAACTGGGTCAAGTCCGGCTGTGGCTTCGTCTAAAATCAGCACAGGTGGATTAGTCATAATTCCTCTAGCGATCGCTAATCTTTGTCTTTGTCCACCAGAGAGATTCGCCCCAAATTCACCCAACACAGTTTGATACTTACTAGGAAGTTGACTGATAAAGCTATCTGCATCCGCAATCTCGCAAGCTTTGACAATTTCCTCAAAAGAAATATAGGGTGTTCCTAAACGGAAATTCTCTAAAATTGTGCGACTCCAAAAATGAGGTTCTTGGGGGACATAAACTATTTGCTGTCGCAGACAATCCAGGGCGATGTCATCAAGATTAAACGAGCCAATGCGGATATTACCAGAATTTGGCTGATATAAACCTGCTAAGAGTTTGGCTAAGGTACTTTTACCACAACCAGATTTACCAATCAAGGCGATCGCTTGACCACCGGGTAACTTGAGAGAAAAATCTTCTAACAAGTCAACTCTACCAGGGTGGTGAAATGTCAAATGAGAACAATGAATATCTGCACCCCCGGAAATTTGCGCCACAGGCTTTTGACTACCTCCCACCACCTCCGGTGTCGCATCAATAACTTCTAAAAGTCGAGAAACTGCTGTCTGAGAGCGAAAATAGTCATCTACTAAGCCCACGACAGAACTAATTAAACCGAGAACATTTACCTGTAGCGCATTAAAAGCCAGCATTTGACCGATACTTAATTCTCCCTGAATCACCAAGATACTTCCTAACCCCAGCAACGCTACACCACCAATAGTAGAAAGCAGTCGAGAAAGAGTACTATTGATAATTCCAATTTGCACAGTACTAAAAGTCAGATTAGCCAGACGACCAAAACGACTTTGAAATTCTTCCCAAAATTGGGGCGCTGCGTTCGTAGTTTTCAGGACTTGTGCGCCCTTAAAAGTTTCTACCAACACCCCTTGATTCTCCGCCCCCAAAACTAAAAGACTGCGAGTTTTTTGCTGAAGGATAGGTAAAAAAGGCAGAGTAGATAAAGTCATTAAAGAACCGACTACAATCACTGCTAATGTTAACTGCCAACTATAAAACAGCATTAAGCCCAAAGAAATCACCGCAATGAAAAACTTACTCGGTAACAGCACAACTATCTGTGATACCAACTGGTTAATATGATTAATATCTCGTAATCGACTAGTAATTTCACCACTCCGGCGGGCTTCGTAGTAATTTAAAGGTAACTGGAGCATTTTCCGCCCAAATTCCAAAACTAGCCCTAATTGCAACCGTTGACTAAAATGAGCAATCATTGTCGATTGCAATAACTGTAGAGTACTGCTGAATACAGTCATCACTACA
Organism: Nostocaceae cyanobacterium CSSed10_463m; assembly: GCA_003556955.1. The sequence continues at coordinate 1,531 of PWQB01000098.1, read as the reverse complement.
ACTGCTGCGACAACAACAGTTAGTAGCTGGACATCTCCGCGCACTAAAACATCATCTGTGAGGATTTGGATAAGTACTGGAGAACCCAAAGCCAGTACACCCAAAGCAATATTCATCATTAAAACCTGAGTCAGCAAACCACGATAAGGCAAAATCCGCTTCAAAAAGCGTGCAAAGCCACCCATTGGTTTGTCTTGGGGCTGATCAAAAAAGCGCTCTGGATCTGGTTCTAGTAAGAGCATCACGCCATTCCAAGCGGCGGTTAACTCTTTGCGGTCAACATAACGAATACCCACAGAAGGATCAGCAATTACATACTTTTTGCCCTGTTGATTATATAAAACCACCCAGTGATAACCATGCCAATGGATAATGGCTGGTAACTGGACTTCTTTGATTCTGTCGATAATTTCTGGCGAGGCTTTAACTGCTCTAGCATTAAAACCCAAATTTTCAGAGCCACGTTTTAGACCTAATAAAGTGGTTCCTAGTTGTCCAGTTCCTACAGATTCTCGACTGCGATTAATGCTTAAAAAACGACCATAATGTTTACTAATTGTCGCCAGACAAGCTGCTCCACAATCTTCTTCACTCAACTGGGAAACACACTGATAGTTTTTTTGAAGTTTGATTAAACCAAACATAATTTAATTCGTAGTTAGTAATTCGTAATTCGTAATTCGTAATTCGTAATTCGTAATTCGTAATTCGTAGTTGGTAATGACAGCACTTTGGCAGGAAATGAAGTAGACATCTTCATATTTTCAATCTTGTGGGGTGGGCATCTTGCCCGCCCTTGTGTACGTTGCTAATTTCAAATATGAATTAGGCTCACGCAAAGGCGCAAAGGCGCAAAGGTAGGAAGAAAAATTAAGGTGATTTAGGCATTTCATACTTTAGTTCAGCAACGCCGTGAATCGAAACTGTGTTAGAAATCTGTGATTAATCGGGCTTTGCGGAGAATGAAATTAAGTACGGTTTCCTGACGGGAAATAATATCGGCTCGACCTTTCATACCGGGTTGGAGATGACATTGATGATTTTCTCTCCCCACATAGGTGGTTTTGGGTTCTATGGTGGCTTCATAAGCGACTGCCTGGACACCACCTTGAACACCTGACTCAGTGCTGTTATTTGCCATTGGTAGGGCATCTGGTGTCACATTTGTCACGGTTCCGTGGAGAGTCCCGTAGTTGGGATAGGGACAAGCTGAAACCTGCATCTGCACTTTTTGCCCAGGTTTTACATTGTTGATATCTTGAGGCTGGATAAATGCTCTGATTACTACTGGACCATTGACGGGCGCAATTTGAGCAATGGCTTGACTTGGTTGTACTACTTGTCCAGGATTACGCAGATTTAATTGCAGTACAGTACCTGTAATGGGCGCTCGAATGATAGTTTGCTCTAGGTCAGTTTCTACCTGTTGGAGTTCTTTGCGCGTCCGCATAGCTTGTTTTTCTAGTTCTAGACGCTGTTGTAACATGGTTTCTCGTTCTCTGTTCAAAGCGGCTAAGGTAGATTCACCACT
>PWQB01000056.1 GCA_003556955.1 Nostocaceae cyanobacterium CSSed10_463m | reverse complement strand
TCTAATAAAGTACAAAATTATCTGCGTTTATCTGCGTCCATCTGCGTTTAATTATTACTGCTTGTACCTCACTTGAATGGGAATTGCTAGATAATCATTTTTGATTTGTACACTTCTCGCCTTAACTCGACGCACTAGTATAAAAGCGCAACGCAAACCGCCAAAAAGCACTGGAAACCCAGAACAGTACCAAAGCTAACACTCCAGCACCTATTGTCCAATTAATTTCACCCCGACCCAGCATCGCTTCTGCTGGTACAGTTGTTAAAAAAGCCACTGGAACTACAAAAGTGAAGAAAAAGCGGTAAGCGGTGGGATAAGCTACCATAGGATATCTGCCAGCTTCTAACAAACCCCGTAAAACTTCAGTGGCGTTGTATATTTTAACAAACCAAATGCTAGTTGCACCCAGCATAAACCACAAGCTATAAAGGATTGCCAAGCCGAATAATAATGGTATTGCACTCATCAGGTAATTATTGATTCCCAAACCGAGGCGTGTACCTGCGTAGCCAATAATTATACTGCCAAAAACTAAATCTGGTAGTCCCCAAGGTGATAAGGTATGGGTAGAAAGCCAAAATTGACTGCGGATAGGTTTGAGTAGGACAAAATCTAATGTCCCGTCTTGGACGTGGCGGACAATGCGATTCAGGTTTGGGGCTAAAAAGGTAGCTGCAAAGCCCTGTAACAAGGTAAAAATTCCCAGAACTAACAAAGCTGCTGACCATGACCAACCAGTAAAGGTGTAACCAGTACGGTAAAATAAAAATAATCCAAAAAGACTGCCTGCGAGATTACCCATACTACTGAGGGTAGCTATGAGAAAATTTAGGCGATACTCCATCTCAGCTGCGATCGCAGTACTCCAAAACAGCCTTAATACTTGCCAATATCTTTTCATTTTTACGCTTTAATTTTATATATGTATTGAAAGCATAGCCAATTACCAACCATCTTCAGCAGAGGCTGAATTATTCAACAGACAATAAATTATTTTTTAGCGAAATTAATTAAATGATTAAACTCGACCAATTTTTAAAGTTTATGGGTGTCACCTCAACTGGAGGACAAGCCAAACTAATGATTATTGATGGTGCTGTAAAAGTCAATGGCATAGTTGAAACCCGACGAGGACGAAAATTAGTATTAGGCGACAAAGTAACAGTAGAAGGAAAAACTTTTGAGGTTGATTTAGACTAGGATTAAACCAATTCAAAAATATCTGCGACAGATATAGCTGAGGTTGTTCGCGTCAGCATTGAGAAACTGCAAGGTAGACTCGCCAGCAGCTTCTTGGGAGTAACCCAACACCGTGCGGAGTTTAATGCCTCCGGCACGTTTTAGCCATAGGCTCATACACAAACAAAGTCCATTCAATAATTAGTTGCTATGAGTTTTCTGTTTCACAATCGGTCAATTTAAAACGCATCCCTGAACTTTTTTGATTAAGTGAACGTCGCTTAACTTACTTAGTTATCATAATGTTCAATAGTCAATGATTAATCTTACCATTGCCTGGATTCTCATACCGTTGTTTTTTGGGTTAATAATTTATTTATTACCCAAATTTGACCGCTACATTGCTGTAACTGTAGCTATTTTTTCAACTGTATATGCATTGCAGTTGTTTTTTACTCAGTTGCCATTTACACTCACTTTGCTGGATAATTTCGGCGTTTCTCTCATGATTGATGAGTTGAGTGGCTACTTTATATTAACAAATGCTTTGGTAACGATAGCGGTCATTATCTACTGTTGGAATACTGGCAAATCAGCTTTCTTTTATACACAGCTAATCATATTGCATGGTTGTGTCAATTCTGCTTTTATCTGTGCGGATTTCATCAGTTTATATGTGGCATTAGAGGTGATTGGGATTGCAGTATTTTTACTGGTATCTTACCCCAGAAGCGATCGCTCGATTTGGATAGCATTACGCTATATGTTTGTCAGTAATACGGCAATGCTGTTTTATCTGGTGGGTACGATATTGCTGTATCAAAGTAATCGTTCGTTTGCGTTTACAGGGTTAAGCACAGCACCGACTCAGGCGATCGCGTTGATTTTTGTGGGACTATTAACCAAAGGAGGAGTCTTTATATCAGGACTATGGTCACCATTGACTAACTCCGAATCAGAAACACCTGTATCAGCTTTGCTGTCGGGTATTGTGGAAAAAGCTGGAATCTTTCCCCTAGCTCGTTGTGTTCTGATGTTCAACGAGATTGATCCCATCCTGAGAATCTTAGCTACGGGGACAATATTTTTAGGGGTAGTCTATGCGATCGCAGAAAAGGATACCAAGCGGACACTAGCATTTAGCACCATTTCTCAATTAGGTTGGGTACTAGCTGCACCGGGTGTCGGAGGTATTTATGCACTAGGTCATGGTTTGGCTAAATCAGCAATTTTTTTGATAGTGGGTAACTTCCCTAGTCGTAACTTTCAGGAACTACGAGCTACATCAATCGATACTAAACTTTGGATAGCTCTACTTATCCCCGGTCTCTCAATTTCTGGCTGTCCTTTGTTCATTGGTTTTGGCGCGAAAATCTTGACATTGGATAATTTACTACCTTGGCAAACCATAATTATGAACATTGCTGCTATAGGGACAGCAATTGTGTATGCCAAATTCATCTTTTTACCTCATGGACAAGAAACAGAAATCAGACCTGCTTTCTGGCTGCCGATCATCTTATTAATGCTGGCGCTGATTGCCACAAATAGCTTTTATTTCCAGGCATATACGATTATCAATATCGTCAAATCATTGATAATTATTGCTATTGGCTGGTTAGCGCATTTATTAATTTTTCAACGGTATGTACTGACTTTACCCCGTGTTCTTGAGCAATTTGAACATCTTATTGGGATGGTTAGTGTCATATTACTTTCCCTCTTCGGGTTATTCACTGTTAGATGATATTCATGGGGATTACCGCAAAGAGTTGTATTTCCAGGGAGGGTTTATGTGTGTAATTGGGGTTCATGGAGCAAATTGGTAAGTAGCTCAAACTTAAAAAACATCATACCCATATCCCCGATTTCTCTAAGAAGTCGGGGATCTATATCGTCAAGGTTTTATGTTTAATTATGTTGACCCTACTTAATAGATATCAACATATTAAATTATCTAAAATCGCAAACAAATATATTTATTATGTAGAGGATTTTTATTAGATGGGTAATTTTTTATCAAGTCCCGATTAATTTGTGATCAACCACACAAATTAATAATTGCAAAATGTCGCTTTTTGTACATTTTTAAAATTCTGTTTGGGAATATATAAGCCTTTTGATGATATTATATTTCTTTGACAATTAGTAAAAAAATCTTTAAGCTAAAATATAGGTGACACAAATCAAACAAAATACAGCAGTTTTGTTAGATAAATTTAAAATTGCTGTTGTAGATGATCGGCATGAACAAATGAATTGAAATTAATCATTGATGATAAATAGTAACTGCATCGCGTTGTTACCACCGTAGAGACGCAGCAGTACTATATATTGACATTGACTGGGTTTCGCCGCGTGTATCTGATAGCTTGCGTGGCGTAGCCATATAAACTCCGGTCAAGGGTAAATAATTATAGTGGTGTGAGGGCTGTCAATATTGACGAATGAGGTGCAATAGATATGTCCAGGAGAACACAATGCTTGAGTATCTGACATCTTTGAATGATCATAATTTGCCGTATCCAGATACGATGCACCCCATCGTTGTTCACTTCGTCATTGCGATGGTTGTGTTTGCATTCTTCTGCGATCTAATAGGTTATTTTACTGGTAAAACTCATCTGTTTGAGGTGAGTTGGTGGAATATGTTTGTGGCGACAATCGCAATCTTCGTTGCCATTATTTTTGGTCAATTTGAAGCAGGTTTAGCCCAACCTTATGCTGTAGCAAAATCAGTGTTAAATGTACATACATTGATTGGTTGGTCACTGTCTGGACTTCTGGCCTCAGTTACAGCTTGGCGTTATGTGATTCGTAACCGCAACCCTAACAAATTGCCGATTCATTATATGTTAGTTGGGTTGTGTTTGACCGTAATTGTCGGCGTGCAAGTATATCTGGGAGATCAACTGGTTTGGGTATATGGACTGCACACAGTACCAGTTGTTGAAGCAGTCAAGGAAGGTATCTTGCCATGAACTCTGAACTGATTGATCAAGTAAGCGTACAATTGGGTGCAAATGGATTACCGTACTCAATTCCCATTCATCCCAACTTAGTACATTTGACATTGGGACTATTTATCATTGGGATTACCTTTGATATTTTGGGTAAAGTGTTTCCCTTGCAAAAGTGGATATTCACATCTTTATCAATTCCTGTACAACCTGCCAACTTCTTTGATGTCGGCTGGTACAACATGATAGGTTCGACAATCTTTACTATTTTCACTGTAGCGGCGGGCTTTTATGAAATGCTGCTGGCAACACCACCTCCCGAAGTCAAAAGTGCTTGGGGAATGCCACCAATGGAAACGATGCTATGGCACGGTATTGGTGGTGTATTCTTACTGGGGCTAATTTTCGGCATGACCATTTGGAGAGGATGGCAGCGTTTCATTTGGAGTGAAAACGTAGATAATCAAGTGCAGTGGAGTTATCTGGCGGCAGGTTTGGCAGTCATGTTTATTATGTATGTTCACGGCACACTAGGGGCGCAAATGGCCGCTGAGTTTGGTGTACATAATACAGCAGATAGCTTGCTGCGCTTAGGTGAAGACTTGAACACAATGCTGAAGTAACCAATGTTGGTCATTTTCCAGGAATGACTCATGACTAACAACTAACAATTATGGAAATGCGGAAGATTTTCAATATTTTCACCGTGTTTGTGGGTGCAACCATAGTGACTGTCATCAGTCTCTGGATAGGACAGCAGGCTTATAGCTGGCTTCCCCCCCAAGCAGCAGCAGAATCACAGCTAATTGATGATTTAATTAGCTTCTTAGTCACCTTGGGTGCGTTCATCTTTTTGGGTGTAACTGGCACTCTGATGTATTCCATCCTTTTCCATCGGGCAGCAAGTTGGGACTTGAGCGATGGCCCCCACATTGAGGGTAATATCACCTTAGAAGTGGTGTGGACAGCTATCCCGATTATGTTGGTATTGTGGATTGCTGGTTATAGCTACCAAGTGTACGAGGAAATGGGTATTCAAGGACCGATGGAACTTGTACATTTACATAATCCTGTCGGTATGGAATCAGCTTATGCAGCACCAAAAGAAGAATTTGGCATCGGCTTGGCTGAACCTGTGGAAAAAATTGATGTATTGGCTAAACAATGGGCGTGGGTGTTCCACTATCCTGAAAGTGATGTTACCAGTACTGAATTGCATTTACCAAGCGATCGCCGGGTACGTTTAGCACTAAAATCAGCAGATGTGCTGCATGGCTTCTATATTCCTGCATTCCGCCTCAAGCAGGATATTGTACCCAACCACACCATCGACTTTGAATTTACCCCCATCCGTCCAGGACAGTATCGCTTAACCGACTCTCAATATAGCGGTACATACTTTGCCACAATGCAAGCCAATGTAGTGGTTGAATCGCCCGAAGATTACCACCAATGGCTATCCGTTGCAGCCAGCCAAAGTCCAACACCAGCCAACAATCAAGCCGCATCTGAATATGCCCGTGCCTCTAGTCAATCAGTCAAAAATGGTTGGACTACTGTAGCACCTGCGGCATCTCCTCTAGTCAACTATCCTGGTTAATTAGGAAACTCACCGATGACACATATCCCTGTTTCAGGCATCAGTCACCCTGGTGAGAACCCAGGGGGCTGGACAAAATACTTCAGCTTTAGCACTGATCACAAGGTAATTGGTATCCAGTACCTTGTCACTTCATTCCTGTTTTTTCTCGTCGGCGGTATCTTCGCAATGGTAATTCGGGGAGAACTAATTACACCCGAATCAGACTTAATTGACCGCACCGTTTATAACGGAATGTTCACCATGCACGGCACTGTCATGCTGTTTTTGTGGACATTTCCCTCCCTAGTGGGCTTTGCTAACTATCTAGTACCCCTAATGATTGGGGCGCGAGATATGGCATTTCCCCGACTAAATGCCGTCGCTTTTTGGATGGTCCCGGTAGTCGGCATTTTATTAATGGCCAGTTTCTTAGTTCCCGGCGGCCCAGCCCAAGCCGGTTGGTGGTCTTATCCCCCAGTCAGTTTGCAAAACCCCACTGGTAACTTAATT
>PWQB01000768.1 GCA_003556955.1 Nostocaceae cyanobacterium CSSed10_463m | reverse complement strand
TTCTACAGTATTTTCCGGTAACTTTAAAGGTTCTGGTAATTGCTCCCCTAGCCGGATATATTGGCGTAATAAACCATTCACAAAACCCGAAAGACCAGAAAAGCCATTTTCCTTAGCTAACTGCACAGTAGTATTCACAGCCGCCGAAGCCGGGATACGCTCTTGATAGCGCAATTGGTATAAACCCAAATGTAAAATGCTGCGGAGGTCTTGGGGTTGTTGGTGAGATTTTTTAGTGGCGAGTTGGTCTATAAGTGCGTCGAGGGTGCGTTGTCTTCTGACACTGCCATATACTAATTCTGTCAGTAAACGGCGATCGTGATTCGGTAAGGTAACTTTTTGCAGCGCTCTATTTAAGGCAACATCAGCATAAGCTCCTTTGTGAACGTCTCGCAAGGCATTAAAGGCTATTTGACGGGGATTTGTCATGAAATATGGTAGATGATTTGAACCGCAGAGGACGCAGAGAACACAGAGGTTGGAGGAAATCAGCCAAATTTTTTTCTATTTATGACTGCATAAATAATTAGAGGTAGACGTATTGAGTTAGTGAAGGAAGATAAAAAACTTCTTTTATTCACACTAACTAAAAGAAACAAAATACCATGAAACTTTCTATAAAATCTATTGCTCTTGCTACTATGATGACAGTTTCTACAATATCTGTCTCCACTGGTTTAGCACTTTCGGGTAGTATTTCCGCCGCTTCTGCACAGATAAACTTCCGCCAAATCAACCAGCAGCCTCAATTTCAGGGTCAGATATGTAGTCAAGCATCAATTACTGGTAACTGGAAAGGTATGATAGTACCAACTGGTGATGATATTGTAATTCATGTAGAAATCAGTATTCCTTCGGCAAAAGCACCTCAACAGGGAACTTGGAAATTTGTCGGCTCATCGGAAACTTCAACTCAGAGAAAAGCAGTTGCTTCGGTTCAAGGTAATACTGTAACTCTTGATTTATGGGAGTCAAAATTACAAAACAATTTGACCATTGTTAAAAAGGTAGCGACTATGCAAGGAAATTTCCAAGACTGTGGTAGCAAAATATCAGGTAATGCATTAGCAGATAACAAGAATTTTACGTTTAGTTTAGTTAAGTTTTGATATCTTAATTTAGGCGATCGCCTAACGTGCGCGCATTGCGATCGCCTACTCACTCAATCCCATTTATATTATCAAAATATGCTTAATTAACTTTGGTAAAATTTTGATAAATTTATGATTATATAATTAATATTATTGTGTTTCTTCATCATATAACTTAATCAAATAATCTCCGCCTCCCTGGAAGCGAAGGAAGTTAGCAGTGGGGTGCTTGTCTCAAAATGAATGTATGACTTATAATATATAGTATACTAGAATTTACGCATTGACAGGAAAAACCAAATTTCACCAACCGCACCCTTAAAGGGTGAGGATTGCCCAAACCAATTTGGGTGACGTAAGAGGTGAATACCGCATTGAGTTCAAGTTGGACTTTTGACTTTTGCTACACGTACTTTTCCCACTCGCTCAACTCACGTTTTATTAGGTTGCAAATGCTGCATTTATGGAAAAACAGCAAACCTTATCTCTCAAGCAGATTTGTTCAGAGGATTGGGAAAATACGCCAGCAAATGTGAAGTGTCTGGTAGAGTCACTACTAGCAAATGCCGCAATATCAGAAAGCCAAAGCAGTCTAATTCAACTTCTAGATGCTACCCCCATTGCGATCGCTGTCCACGATTCCACAGGGAAACTTGTTTACATAAATGATCTCGGACAGGCATTGCTAGGTGATCAAAGCCCATTAGAACTGATTCCAGAACAACTCTCAGAAGTTTTCCAAATTAAGCGTGAGGGCAATGATGGACTTTATCCCTTAGAAGAATTACCCAGTGTTCGGTGTCTGACTGGGGAAAAGGTTTGGGCGGACGATTTAGAACTTCATCTTAGTGATCGGGTGATTCCTCTAGAGCTTTGGGCGACCCCGATTTTTGATGATCAGGGGAAAGTGAAATATGCGATTGTGGCTTTTCAAGATATTAGCGATCGCAAACGCCGGGAATTAGAACAGCAGATCATCAAAAATTCCCTACTCAAAAGTGAAAGCCACTACCGCCAGGTGATTCAGGTGCAAACAGATTTGATTATGCGATCGCTACCAGATACAACCATCACCTTTGCTAACGATGCTCTTTGTCTAGCACTGGATCAATCTTTAGAAAATGTCATAGGACAACAATGGAGCAACTTTGTACCGCCAGAAGATTTAGACGAGTTGCATGGTAAAATCTCCGCCCTCAGCCCAAAAAATCCCATATTTGAAAATATCAATCAAGACTACCGCGCCAACAACCAAATTGGTTGGACACAGTGGATTAACTTAGGGATTTTTGATGAAAATGAGCATTTGACCGAAATTCAATCCGTCGGGCGAGATATCACCGCCTTGCAGGAGCGCATTCAACGAGAAAAAGCCCTGAATCGAGTTTTCCAATCCATCCGCAACTCCCTAGATTTAGACACAATTTTTGCCACCGCTACAGCCGAAACCGCCCAACTTTTGAAAACCCTAGACTGCTTTGTAGTGCAGTATCTACCAGCACAAGGTATTTGGAAACATATCGCTGAATTTCGCCACAATCGGGACACTAAAACCACCATTGGCTTTGAGATTCCCGATGTGGGTAATCCCTTTGCGGCTCAACTCAAGCAGTTGCAAGTTGTGCGGGTGGAAGATACAACCAACCTGGAGAGTGAAATTAACCGGAAAGCAGCCCAAGTCTTACCCGGAGCCTGGTTACTCATCCCCCTAGTAATTGAAGATACTATTTGGGGTAGTTTCACAATTACAGCCTCCCAACAACCATTTACCTGGAGCGATGACCAAATTGAACTAGCCCAGTCCGTCGCCGATCAGCTAGAGATTGCCATTCAGCAAGCCAATCTTTACCAACAGATACAACAGGAACTAAGGGAACGCTGCCGGGTAGAGACGGCTTTGAGAGAAAGCGAAACCCGGTTTCAAAATATGGCAGCCAATGTACCAGGGGCGATTTTTCGTTACCTGCTCCGCCCTGATGGTTCTGACAGTTTACTATACATGAGTCCTGGCTGTCATAGTCTCTGGGAAGTAGCAGCCCAGGAAATAATGGCCGATGTCAGTATCCTCTGGAAAATGATCCATCCAGACGATTTAGCTGCAATGCAAGCCTCGGTAATGGATTCGGCACAAACCTTGTCACCCTGGTTTTGGGCGTGGCGAATTACCACACCATCAGGGCGGGGAAAATGGTTGGAAGCTGCTGGCAGACCCACCCGACAAGTGAATGGTGATGTTATTTGGGATACACTAATAGTAGATGTTACAGATCGCAAACAAGCGGAAGAAGCACTGCGAGAAAGTGAAAATCGCTATCGATTATTAGCCGAAAATACCAACGATCTTGTTTGCCTTCACGATTTGAATGGGCAGTATCTCTACATCAGCCCATCTTGTGAATTTCTCCTGGGCTATAACCATGAAGAAATGCTCCAACAAGACATCTATAGCTTCATTCATCCCGATGATCGCACTCAGGTTTACGAGGAAATTCACACAGCAGCCATCGGCGGAAAACCTACACCCATCACCTATCGCATACTTCAAAAGGCTGGCAATTATATCTGGTTTGAAACCCTGACTAAGCCCATTGTGGATACTAAGGGTCAAATTGTGCAACTGCAAACCACCTCCCGCGATGTCACCGAACGGATTCAGGTGCAAACTCAGTTAAAACATGATGCCTTCCACGACCGGCTAACTGGATTACCCAATCGCCACCTGTTCATTGAACGGTTGGAATTAGCTATTCAACGAGCCAATCGTCTCGGAAATTATCATTTTGCTGTTTTATTTCTTGATCTAGATCGATTCAAAGTCATCAACGATAGCCTGGGACATTTAGCAGGAGATCAATTACTGATTGCCATTGCTAAAAAACTGCAAGGCACTCTCAGGACAATCGATCTCGCAGCTCGCCTGGGTGGTGATGAGTTTGTAATTCTACTAGAAGAGATGAAGGACATTCAGCAAGTGCTGCGGATTACAGAACGGATTTTGGCAGAGTTGCAAACACCCCTGCTCATTGAAGGACGTGAAGTATATACGACCTCTAGCGTGGGTATTGTCTTGGGTACACAAGACTACCTTCAAGCCTCCCACTTATTGCGAGATGCTGATATTGCCATGTATCGGGCAAAAAACCAAGGCAAAGCCAGGTATGAGATTTTTGATACTCAAATGCACATTGAAGCGTTGAATCGACTGCATTTAGAAAACGATCTGCGTCGCGCAATTGAGTACCAAGAATTTGTGCTTCACTATCAACCAATTGTGGCTTTAGATACTGGCAATATTGTGGGCTTTGAAGCCATGATTCGCTGGCAACACCCCACCCAGGGCTTGAAATTTCCTGGAGACTTTATTGCTATAGCTGAGGAAATAGGATTAATTACGCCTCTAGATTATTGGGCAATTCATACAGCTTGTGAGCAACTGGTAGCCTGGCAAACTGCTTTTCCTCAATGTTCTGTTATGAAAATGAGTGTCAATCTCTCAGCCCAAGATTTACGGCGCTCTGATTTGCTAGAACAAATTGATCGGATTCTGACTCAAACCCAATTAAATGCTCATTGTCTGACTTTAGAAATTACCGAAACTATGTTAATAGAAGACATTGAGTCTACCATTGTTCTACTGAGTCAGTTGAAAGAGCGGGGGATTCAAATTAGCATTGACGATTTCGGCACAGGATATTCATCCTTAAACTATCTCTACCGTTTACCTGTGGATAATCTTAAGGTTGATCGCTCCTTTGTGCATCAAATTCAATCAGGCAAAAGAAATCATCAAATTGTGGAAACTATTATGGCACTGAGTGACCATTTAGAACTGAATGCGATCGCTGAAGGTATAGAAACTCAAGCACAACTAGAACGATTACAAAATCTTGGCTACAAGTTCGGTCAAGGATTTCTTTTCTCGAAACCCCTGAACCAGAAAACAGTAGAAGAATTACTAATTCGTAGTTCGTAATTCGTAATTCATAATAGAAATTGTGTTTATAAGTAGCTCAAACTTACAGCATATTTCATTTGGGTGAAGTACACTAAGGCGGGCAAGATGCCCACCCCACAAGAGTTTTAACATAAGAATTTGTACTTCATTTACCTGCAACCTGCTGTAAAAAACGTAATACCCAGATACCCGACTTCTCTAAGAAGTCGGGTATCTATATCGTGTACTCTCTTGTACAGACGCGATTTATCGCGTCTCTCCTAAATTATCTCCTAAATTACAATTCACAAGATTGGGACGCATTCTCTAAATCAAACTGTCCAAAACTAATTAATCCTAAATGGCCTGGGTTTCTCATCAATTCTTTTGCTAGTAGAAAGCCAGAAATTGTCCATGTTTGATATCTTCTTGCTTGCTTACCAACTAACAGCCCCCGTGTACCATCATAATATTCTGGCCAATTATCTTTACTCAGACGTGCTTGGGCAATTTCCCAGGCGCGTTCTGCAATATCCTGTCTACCTGTTTTTTGCGCCGCAGCAATTAACGACCACAATAATACTGGCCAACTACCACTATTATGGTACGACCAAGGGACATTTCTGGGGTCACATCCAGTAAAAATTCTATACTCTTCCTTTTCAACAGCCGGAAAACAGATTTTCATTGGCATTTCTCCCACCAAATCATCCCACTGTTCTTCAATGAGATTCATAATGGCTTGGGATTGTTGTTCACTTGTCAGCGAGGAAATAATAGCCATCATATTTCCTAATGCAAAGAAACGTGTATCTAGTTGGGATGGTCCCACATTACCTGCTAGATAACCACCATGTTTAGGTAACCAAATAGCTAAATTTGCATAGTGAATAGAATCAGCATAAATATTAAATTGATTAACTGCTGACTCTCCGTATTCTTCGCCCTTAAAGCGATAAATTACATTCAGTCGCTTAATATCAATCCAATAGTGATGACGAATATGATCTCTTAATAGAGGTAAGCGGTTATCAATTCCGACCACAATTTGGTCATCACCTGCACAAACTAGCAGCTTCCGCGCCGAACGCAAAGCCGAATAAAATAGCGCTTGAATTTCTAAAGGATATCCATAGATACCCATACGCCGATAAATCATACAAGCGCCATCTGGAACTAACAGCGTGGGATACATATCAAATCTTGTCGCCAAGCAGA
>PWQB01000772.1 GCA_003556955.1 Nostocaceae cyanobacterium CSSed10_463m | reverse complement strand
TGCCGTAGGCAATCCCCCCAACCCCCCTTGAAAAGGGGGGCTAAAGTCCTCAAAGTCCCCCTTCTTAAGGGGGATTTAGGGGGATCTCCAATGTGCAAATATCGTTAACCGAACAGTATTGGATGTGGTTCAAATATATGAAAACTGCTATACCCGGATTTCTTGACTGTGAATAGGGAATAATAAAACACGTAGCAATTATTCACCTAAAAACAGTGGTTGGGCATCGAAAAATGGTCAATGTGTCAAGAATACAGTTAATAACGTTGATTTTTCTAGGGATGGTGTTGGGCGCTTGTCAAAAATCTGAAATTTCCGCCCAACCCATTCCTGCTGATGTATCTGTCACATCTCCACCCACTGAACTCCCAACCGTTCCAGCCTCTACAAACACTGCACAAGTTCAAAAGAAATCTGCTCAGAAATCGGGAACAGTGATTGGTCAACCCATTGACTGTGATAATGATGGACAGGATAACGATTTTCGCATTGATTACGATGGTGATGGTATTCCCGATGATTGTATTATCGGTGAAGATAGTCTGTTAAATGCTGAAAACACTAATTTCCAAGGTTCCTATGAGCAAAACATGAAGTCCTTGGAACAAATAACTCAAGGTTGCGAAGCAAAGACTCAAATTAATGGTGATATAACTTACTCAGTCTGTACTCTTAATGGTCAGCCTGTGAAAGCGTCAGAATTTCTCACGGAATTAGGTGATGGTTTAAGTATCTGGTTTGAAAACGGTCAAGTCAAAGCTGTACAGCGCACTCATAACGGGGAAACTTTCTTTTTTGATAATGGCAAGTTAACGGTCAAGTTTGAGGATTACGGGGAACAAAGGCGCGAAACTGTCAGCAAAGAAGAACGAAGCGAAGCTGAAGAACTTGCCAAAACTGCCTACCAAAGCATATTTCAGGTGTTTGGTTTCCGTTAAATCCTTAGCCTTGAACCTGGAATTGCAAATTTCTCGAAGAAATATGTCGGTAGAACATCTCAACTTGGTAAAATTCAGGGTGAGCCAGAGGAGAACACTAAAGACATGGTAGCAGCCCGAACAAATTTAAATATTCCTGCCTTAGAAGCAGAATATAGTCAAAGAACACCAAGGGAAATTATCAAATTCGCCTTGGAAACTTTTAATAATCTCTCGATTTCCTTTAGTGGTGCTGAGGATGTTGTCCTAATTGACATCGCCTCGAAGATAACTAAAGATTTCCGTGTTTTTACCCTCGATACCGGACGCTTGCACCCTGAAACATATCAGTTATTGGATCAGGTGAGAGAACATTATGGAATTAAACTAGAAGTCCAATTTCCAGATGCTGCGGAAGTACAAGCTTTAGTAGAAGAAAAGGGCTTGTTTAGTTTCTATAAAGATGGTCACAAAGAATGTTGCGGAGTTCGTAAGGTCAGACCATTACGCCGCAAACTCAATACTCTTGATGCGTGGATTACTGGACAGCGTAAAGACCAAAGCCCCAGTACCCGCAACCATATCCCTGTAATTGAGGTGGATACTGCCTTTTCTACTCCAGATCATGAGTTAATTAAATTTAACCCTTTAGCAAACTGGACTTCTGCACAAGTGTGGGAATACATCCGCGCCTTAGATGTGCCTTACAATAAGTTGCACGAACGGGGATTTGTCAGCATTGGTTGTGAACCTTGCACTAGACCTGTGTTACCTAACCAGCATGAACGCGAAGGCCGTTGGTGGTGGGAAGAATCTACAATGAAAGAGTGTGGTTTACACGCAGGAAATTTAGAAAAATAGTAAGCGCTATTTTGTTGTTCTGAAAAACTCAAATATTCATAGTGGACTGACAAGCTTAAAATGATGCAAAAAATTGTAGGTTGGGTTGACGACAGGAAACCCAACATCATTAGCAGCGTTGGGTTGCGCTGCGCTTAACCAAACCTACGTTTAATGCACTTTTTTAGGCTTGTCACGCCAGTAGGTTCAGTTAAATAAGGAGTTAGGGGGAGTTTGAAACCAAATATTTGAAACCAAATAAACGACCTTTCCCTGCTTCTGTTCGGCTACGATAGTTGTTAAATTATGAAACATAAAACAACAATTACTATCCTGAGTTTACTTATTGCCATCTTGGCTACGGCAGCAACTACTGTAGGAATTTTTTACCAGCAGGGAATAGGACAGTATGAATATGAATCTATTCATGGACAAAAGGTAATTATATATGGTAAAGGAATTTATCAATATATGTCGGCAGATGTTGCCATCCAAGGCATAGCTCAGGATTATATTACGCTGATTTTGGCTATTCCATTGCTTTTGATAGCTCTATTTTTTAGCAGAAAAAATTCTCGGCGCGGATTATTTTTACTTTCAGGCACTCTCGGATATTTTCTGCTGACATATTTATTTTACCTAGCGATGGCAATGTACAATGCCTTATTTATTGTCTATGTATTTTTGCTGGGCGCATCATTTTTGGCTTTTGTCCTCACATTATTTTCTTATAAAATTGAAAAAATTAAGGATACATTATATTCTGAAAAGTTGCTGCAATCTGCCGGATTATTTTTAATTATTAGTTCTATGTTGGTATCTTTTTCATGGTTAAGTGTGATTATTCCACCCTTACTTGATGGCTCAATTATTCCTCCCCAATTACAGCATTATACAACTTTGATTGTTCAAGGTTTTGATTTAGCGCTATTTTTACCAATGTCATTTATTTCCGGTTTACTGGCTTTGAAAAAAGAAAATTATGGCTATTTATTTACAACTATTTATGTAATTTTTCTGTCTATTCTCATGACTGCTTTAAGCAGCAAAATTCTATTTATAGCTAATACTGGGGGAAATATCATTCCCGTGGTTTTCATTATTCCCACCATTAATCTTATTGCCATTATATTTAGCATATTACTACTAAAAAATCTGAAAAATACCGTTGCGTCGCCTAATTAATCTATGAGGTGTGGGGAGAACGTTCTCCTCCTCTAACATACCTCTAAGATAAAAGGTTGGGTAGAACGAAATGAAACCCAATAAAGTCATGCAAATGTTGGGTTACGCCTACGGCAAACTACGTTAACGTTCCATTGCTCCGCAACGCTGACGCGAACAACCCAACCCAATACTGTTCGGTTAAGCAAATTCGTGAGCCGAAAACCCTTGTAGAGACGTTCCATGGAACGTCTCTACATCCCTTAACCGAAAGGTATTACAACCCAACCTACGTAGACGTTGACTTTTAGGCTTAACTGAAATGTATTGAGTTATAAATGTGCTTCTCCCAATAAGACTATAGAACCGGTTAACTCTTCAATTACCTCGGTTGTGACTTGACTAACAGCTAAACCCCCTGTGGTACGATAACGGACAGAACGTAAAACAGCCAAATCAAATGCTTGAGCTTCCCGGACTATAGCTTTAGCAACATCATCATCTATGATAATTTGAATTTTTGTATTTACTTGTAACTGACTTTTAGCCACAATTTCGGACAATTGAACTGTAAATTGTTCAACTAAATTAGAGGGAGTTTTGCTATTCGATACGTGCAATAGTACAACCTCGGCTTTGTTGACATCAGCCAACATTTCCGCAAACCGCCAAGCGCTGATAGTTTGAGGTCTTAAATCTCCAATTGGTACAATAATTCTGGCAATTGTCTTGGGACTACTAACTAAACGTGTAACTGCAACCGGACAGTGAGAAGACCAGAAAACGCTATCAATTATATTACCAAACAAGCGGGCGCGTAAACCTGTGGTGCGAGACCAACCCATAACGACTAAACTAGCATTTTGTTCTCGACTGGTGCGGCTAATTGCCAAAGCTATATCATCATCAATGCGAATTGCAGTTGACACTTTGACATCAAATTCTTGGCTGATTTCTTTAGCTAACTTTAATCTCTGCTGATTTTGCTCTAGTGATATTCCTAATTGTGGGTCATCCATGTGGACATGGGCTTTTGTAATCGCTAATGGCAAAATTTGTCCAGATTCATGTTGAGCGATTAAAGCTGCCATTTCAATCAAATAGCGCTGGGTTTTAGAGTTATATATTGGTACTAAAACAGTGAATGGATTCTGGGTTTGTTCTAGGGGTTGTCCTTCATAAGTTTCCCACAAAGTAGAAAGATTTTCGGTTTCAAAATCTGTTTGAGGCATTTGTAATAATGCGGCAAATCTGGCTGTAATTAATGGCCCCATAATTGAAGTAACTAGCATGAGAACAATCACACTATTTAAAACAGCTTCATTAATTAGCCGCTCACCAGCAGGATTTAAAGTTTGATAAGCCACTAAGGATGCTGCTAATGTGGCGGCTACCTGTGGTACTGATAATGACCACATTGTGAGCATTTCCGCTTTGTTGTAACGGTAAATAAGTTTGGCGATAAATGCTGCTATAAATTTACTGGAAATTAAAGCGACGACAATGACCACTGTAAGCCAAAT
Source organism: Nostocaceae cyanobacterium CSSed10_463m (assembly GCA_003556955.1). The sequence goes on along the minus strand of PWQB01000772.1, from coordinate 1,818 downwards.
GGAACTTAGGGTTTTGATAAAGGCAGGAATATTAATTAATAGTCCCATATCGACAAAGAAGCAAGGGATAAATAAAACGCTACCAATAAATTCAATTTTTTCTTTAACTGGGCTACGTCCTACCACGTCATTAACTGCTAAACCTGCTAAAAATGCCCCAACAATTTTTTCAACTCCAACTATCTGCGCTCCCACAGATGCTAGAAATAAAGCTAATAAAATGAATAAAAATTGGTTGCTTTGTTCGTCTCCAGAACGGCGAAAAAATTCTTTACCTGCCCAGTCGAAGCCAAATAACACTATTACAGAGTAAATTGCTAACCCACCTAATAAAGTTACTAAATTTAGGGCTGTGAACTCTCCGCCATGAATCCCGACACAAATGGCTAGAACTAATAAAGCACCTGTGTCAGTAAAAATTGTCGCCCCTACTGTAACTGTTACAGCTTCATTCATCACTACTCCCAAACGGCTGACAATGGGATATGCCAATAGAGTATGGGAGGCTAGTAAAGAACCAATTAGAACTGAAGCATTCCAGCCAAAGTTGAATAATCTTCCCACAATTATACCACTAATTAGTGGTACTAAAAATGTGAGTAGTCCAAATACCATTGAGCGATTTTTAGTTTTACGAAACTGTCCTAAATCAATTTCTAAACCAGCGACAAACATTAAATAAACTTTGCCAATATCTGAAAGCAGTTTGATAGTTTCAGAATTTGTATCTAAAAGCTTTAACCCATTTTGTCCTAGTACCACACCTGCCACCAGCAAACCCACTAATCCAGGTATTCGCAGACGCTCAAATATAGGGGGGACAGTAAAAATTACTGTTAGGAGAATGGTAAACTGAATAATGGGACTTTCAAGTAAATTTGATGCCATTGGTGAGTGATTAATCAGGCTAAATGAACAAAAAGCTAGTGTATGATATATGTATATATTTATTTAGTATTTAGTGTGTGCTAAAGATAAAATATTTATCACATAAATACTGCAATTATATTCTATAATAATATTTTAAGCAAGATACTAATAAAGTAAAACCAAAAGTCTGAGGTTGGTTGACTCCAAAAAGTAAGAGCTAGGGCGATGTAGATTCAAAGTTGCGATTAATTGTGCAGTTTTTCCGGTGGATGAGTTGATTTGAGATGACTGAGTGAAAAAAATTATATTTTATCTCTTCAAGTCATAAATACCAAGTTAACTCAGGTATTATCTATAAATTAGTTGGTATACCGGAAGCTAGAGAAAGAACTCTTAAAAAAAATATGTGATAGTATTCTTGATGGTTGCTATTAATGATAGTTTTAAAGGTTGGGGACACTTAAAAATTGCAGTTTATGAACGTAGCAGACGATAAAACGATTGTTCGGGAGTATTTTAATTCCACAGGGTTTGACCGCTGGCGGCGAATTTACGGTGATGGCGAGGTCAACAAAGTTCAGTTAGATATCCGCACTGGACATCAGCAAACCGTAGATACAGTTATTGGCTGGCTGAAAGATGATGGTAATTTACCAGAATTATCAATCTGCGATGCTGGTTGTGGTGTGGGTAGTCTGAGCATTCCTTTAGCCGCAGATGGTGCTAAAATCTATGCTAGTGATATTTCTGAGAAAATGGTCACAGAAGCTAAGGATAGAGCTTTAGAGACTTTGGGCAGTGTAGAAAATACCACTTTCGCTGTGCAAGATTTAGAATCCTTGAGTGGTAGTTATCACACGGTGATTTGCTTGGATGTTCTGATTCATTACCCCCAAGAAAAAGCCGATGAGATGGTGTCTCATCTTTGTTCTTTGGCTGAGTCCAGGG
>PWQB01000594.1 GCA_003556955.1 Nostocaceae cyanobacterium CSSed10_463m | reverse complement strand
GGACTCAAGGAAAAACTGAATCCAGTCTACTTTAGTAGACTTTTGCTATTAGCCATGAACTTTAGTTCTTGGCGGAATATGGAATCAGCGTCAGAATTTCCGACTTGTGTGTACACCGTAGGCAAGCGAGGAGGGGACTATGATGTACTTTATTCAAGTGCATATCGCCATAACTCAAAGCTGATTAGTCATAGGCGTTGGTGGCGTATCTAAATCTCCCACCCCATACCTTGATAACTGATAACTGATAACTGATAACTGATTTAACGTCTTCCCATAATGTACACATAGGAACCCAAATTTTCATCATCTGTACCTAGAATTACACCACCATCTGCACCAGGGACAACTTCTATACCTTCAATTTTGCGGTAAAGTGAACGGTGGAGAGGTGCAAATTCTGTATTTTGTCGCCAGACTATGTTGTTACTATTAAATCCTAGAGAACCAGCTATATATACAGCCGATTGAAAGGGTCCATCATCTCCAGCATCACTGGCGGAGGTAATATAAACTACTCCTGTAGGATCTATTTTTATATCGGAAATATGGCGCACATTCTCAGAGGGAAATGGTACTTGCAATTCTCTAGAACCTGCAAGGGTAATTTGGTATTTAGCTAAATCAAACATTCCCCAATACATGATTCCCGGTTGTTCTCCTGCGCCTCGATGACCCCACATAGCAACTAATTTATTATCTATATTTTGTAAGCTAAATCCTTCAAAGTTACTACCTTTGGGTACTGCTGGTAAGTTAAATTCTTTGATAACTGCAACAGTTTTTTTTGCAGCATCTAATTGTAGATGATAAGCTTTGCCGAAACTAGCTAAGGCGATAAATTCAGTATTATTTTTCCCTGGAACGGATGTTATGGCTTCTAAGTCGATGGGTAATTCTGTATCACTAGGCCAGTCTATGGGGAAATATTCAGGTTGCTTTTTACCTTCAATACTAACTATGGCGAGACGACCTTGATTTTTTTGTTTGTTGTCATGGACTATCAAAAATTCTAGGGTGTCGTTTTGCTGTTCTACTAAAGCTATACCACTAATACCAAAGAAAAAACCGCCCCGCACTGGTAGCCAATCTCGCGCCAAAGTAGGCTGGGATATGAGTAAAACTATACTTAAGACAACGACAGTGATGATGAAATTAAAAATTTTAGGCATATTCTCAAATATATTTAAACTAAATCGGCGAAAAAAATCAATTTATGTGAACAGATATAAACTAACGAATAGATGTATTGACTTTTAATCTTAATCTGTAGGCTATTTTTGATCAATTAGTAGTTTTAAATTAACTTCCTGCAATGGTTCAGAATTAACATCAATTGTCAAGTTTTCTGGTTGTGCGAGTTGACCATTTATTAATAAATGATAATTTCCTCGTTGTAAATTTTCTAAATAGAAAATTCCGGCTCCACTGGTTACAGATATCACCTTCATACCTTTCCCTTTCAGTACCGCCTCTACTCTAGCACCACCGACTAGTTTACCCTCTGCATCAGTCACTGTACCCGCAACGGTATAAGCTTGTATAAATGGTATCTGTATTGGTGTATAACCTCCAGCCACAACTTCCACCGCATAGGCTGATTCTGTTGGTTTCCAGTCAATCGGGTAGCCGGCGGGGTCTAAATCTAAGCGATAATAATCAGGGGAAAGTTGAATCAATATTCCATTTTCAGTAATTATAGGTTCTAGGCTTTTAATGGGTTTATAATTGAGACTTAGCAATAATTCTGCATCTTCAGTATAAATAAGTTCGTTTTTATCTAAGCTACCATTGCCATTTTTATCCAGGAAAGGTTGAATTAATATTCCTCCTTTGTTGCGGAAACTTTGATAACGAGAATCACTAGGTGTAAGTCGGGGTTGTAAGGTAAAACTGGGAGATAATTCGATGCGAAAACTACCACTATCAGAAATGGCTGATATTCCTTGATAACGTAGTCGCAAATTTAATCCTGGTATGACATTAGTGGAAGCAGATGTGATAAAACCACTACCATGAGAACCAAAACCATAACCTAGATCAATATCCCATAAATGGCGACCATCTCGTAATCTGGCTGGGGAACGATAACGCCAACTTAGAGTAGTTAAGTTATCTTGAAAGTTATTATTACGGGTTTCGTAACCTAAATTTAAAGCACTTCCCCTGGAAGTATTCTCAGAAAAATTGTAGGTAAATAGAGAATTGGTAGCAATTTCATTTCCGCGAATATTAAATTGCCAATTTCTCAACCGGGAATTAAAATTCCAGCGTAAGTTATTGTTAGTATCTATATCTGCACTAGCAAAGGTAGAGAAATGACGTTGCGTTTGAGATAGATTAATCCCGGCCGCTAAAGTGTTTTGGCGCGTGTCACCAGTTACTCTAAATCTTACACCCCGTGAAGCTTGCCAATTAGCGAAAAAACGTTGGGAAATTTCATCACTATTAAAGTTAAAATTTAAGTTGCGAAGAGGTGTAAAGCGGATATTGGCATTATAGACAAAACCTTTTTCTGTGCTTAACAACCCAGAAAATGCAACTTGTAAAGGGAAGCCAGATGGTTGGTAGAAAATTTCTCCTAAACTTAGTAATGAGTCTTCGTAGATGATACCGGCACCTACAGTTAAATCTTCTGTCAAGCCCAATCTGTAAGCCACACCCCCACGCCAACCTGTAAAGTTACCTATTAAAGAATTTGCTGAATTCTCTTGTCTCAAACCACTAGAAATAATTAAAGCTGATGTCCCTTTGCTTAATTGTCCGGGTAAATTAGAAAAATTTGCTTCCCTGATTTCTGGTGTAGCTGTTAATTGTCCGTTAGGATAAATACGCACCCAGTAAGTATTATTTATTCTGTTGCTAGTCGGAATATTTTCAAAGCGATAAACTCCCGAAGAGTCAACTAATTCTTCTGCAACAACATCATTCCCAAATCCTGGGACTAATTGCACTAAACTTCCCGGCGTAGCTTCTCCAGAAATTGTGCGTCTAATGCGATTGCTTTGCCTTCTTTGATTTGGGCTAAATCCACTTTCAGATACTATTATTGGCGCAGTATAGCCAAAGCGTTGCACAGTGCTAAAACCCCAATATTGTCCTTGAGTTTGACTGCGCCAAAATGTGGGTTGAGAACCGACTACATAATCGGCTAGTGGAGTTTGTCGTAAATATTGCGCTTCGCTGATATTCCAAGCTTTTATATCAGTTAATTGAGATTGATTTGTCCGCACATACCAACTCCCTCCAAAAACTGTCCCAATGGTAGTTAGCTCACCTTGGGTAGTGGTGTTATTATTATTTCCAGAAATATTGAGATTTTGTCCAAAGGTAGAAAAGCTAAATACAGGTGGTTTAATTTGAGGTAATCCCTCTAAAATAACAGGTCTTTCTGGCTGAAGATTTCCCTGTTTTGGTAAATCCAACCAAGGCGGTTTAAAAACAATGGCATATTGAATAATGTCAAATTCTGTAGGAACTTGGAGATATTTTTTAATTTCTGCTACTGAGATGACTAATCCTAATTCGGGATCAATTTGTAATTCTTGGGGAGCAATGCGAGTGACTAATCCTGGAGAACGCAATTCTAATTGACCATCATTTAAGCTAGTTGTTATTATGCCTAATGATGATATGACATGATCAAAGGGTAATAGCCATTGCTCAAACTTAATTGCTTGACTTCCATCTTCCAAACCCCGGATTAATACGATATTATCGCTGTTTTTATTATTGATAGAAATCCCAACAGGAAGAATGGTAAATTGATCATGATTGACTTTTTCTCCAATCAGGAGAGTTTCTGGAAAATGGGGATTTGGGAAATTTTTCAGATTGACATGATTATGCGGGGTAAATTCTGGATATAAAACTTCGTTATTGACTTTTGGTGTAATATAATTAGGATTAGTATCATTGATATGTAAATTTGATTTATTGATAGTAGAAAATATATACTTTTGTTCTGGCTTGATTTCAGCTATTTTAATTGGTGATGTTATAGCCAAATAAGCATAAATCATGTTTTACATAGATGACCGATATATATAGATTTTGGTGAATTTTGGTTTAAATAACTCATATACTACTGAGGCTGATTGTTTCGTTCTGCTTGTGGTTGATTTGCCGCCGCCGCTTGTTCCGCAGAGATAGCAAAATCAAGCTGAAAGGGTAACTTCTCATTTTTATCACCCCAGGTCAGTTCTCCAGATAATTGATAATTACCCGCAGATATAATTTTGTCTGAAAATGGGTTGGGGATATTAATATACCTTTCTCCTTCGGCAATCACGGTTGTAGAAAAAATTTCGCCTTGGTTTAATGTTGTCTCTTTGTGAGTTAATGTCCAGCTTGTTTTAGGAAAGGTAGTCGCTTTACCACTATTTTGGACTAATAATTTAATTCGCTTATTTTCGGGGTCAAGCTGCACAGTCTTAACTGTTAAGTTAGGGGATATTTCTCCATGACGGACATAAACTGTCATACCAATTATTGGTATTATACCTATTATGCTATTACCTTGTTCTATTTGTGTTTCTTGCAGGTTTTCTGTGAAAATTACGGCTCGATATTCCTGCTTTGCCATACTGGGAAGTAAGCGAGAAACTGCTCTAATGCTGCGAGTTTGTCCGGGTTCAACAACTAACTCTCGTGGAGAGAAAGTTAGATAAGGTGTTAAATCATTGGGGCTAGATTCTAAGGCTTCAAATCCATTGCGATTATAGGTGAAAGGTGTCGCATATACTCTGGCGCGAAAAGCTGTATCACCTTCATTTTTTATATTAATAGTTCCTCTACCTTGTCCCCTTTGTGTTTTGAGTTCCAGGATCATGGGGTAGGCTGTAATCTGTGCTTGTGCCATTCCTGGAAGCAGAATAAATGTTGATAACAAGCATCCTGTAAAATAAGAAAGAATTTTACTGTGGGTAAACATTATATTTGTAATGAAATAATTTCTTGTATGTGCAAGCAATGATTGTCTAGGTTTAAGAATATCAGTTTTTTACAGCAATTTTCAGGTGCGACTGCTCTAGAACCGAACCTATTAGGAAGTTAAAAATTGCACCAGAGAACGACACTATGATCTAACTTGGAGTCGCCATCAGGACTATTCTATAAATGTAAGTACCAGGATTCAGGATTGGTTCGCTAAATCTGATAGTCATATCAACTGTCAAATTATCTGAAAAGGCTTCTGTTCTTTGGAGGAAATTCATATTATTGCCATCTTCAAATATGCCAATGGAATCAGTTGCACCAGAAACTTGGACACTTAAACCCGAAGGTTCTCTCCGATTCATACCGTTAGAATTTACTTCTAGAAATTGGACTCTAACTACAATTCCAATATTGCAACTTAATGTAATTGTGCCAGAAGTAGCATCTATTCCTTGACTCGATAGAGCGATTTCGTCTGGTAGTTGTACCAAAGTCCCCGGAGTTGGTGTACCAAATGTACATACTTGTGCAATATTGCCAGTAAATTCAATGGGATCACTATCAATGGCGATCGCATGATTAGCACTAATAACAATACCAGACACAGTAACAGCAGAAGCGATTAATGAATTGCGAAATAACTTACTGCTCATTCGTCTCTCCTTGTTTTTACTGTGGGCGAATCTATTCTTGTATATATCATACGAGTAATTTTAGACACATATCAGTTGTCAAACTTTGCTTGTAAGTGCAAATAATAACTTTCTAGGTTTGAGAATCTCAGATTTTTAAAGCTGTTTACACGTGCTGCTGCTATGGAACCGAACCTAGTAAGAACCAGAAAATTGCAGTTGAGAACTTATACTATGAATTAATTTGGAGTCGCAGTCAGAACTGTTCTATAAATGTAAATACCAGGATTCAGGATTGGTTCGTTGTATCTGATAGACATCACAACTCTGAGAGTCTCTGAAAAAGCTTCTGTTAGTTCTATTGGAGCCTCTTTCGTCCCATCGTCTCTTAAGCCAGTCGAAAGATTTGTACTGAAAACTACTACATTAGGTGCAATATTTTCTCCTGTATCTACACGAGTCATACCGTTAGTGACTAATTCTTGAAGTTCCTTGATTTCAATGGAAGCTCCCGTATTGCAACTTAATTCAATTGAGGCATCGACACCTGCAAGACCTCCGGCGGAGAAACTTGCTAGTCGTGTTTCTGATGGGGATGAAGCTTCTACCAAAGTCCCTGGTGTTGGTGTACCAAATGTACATACTTGCGGAATAGTGACACTAAATTCAATGGGATCACTAAAAATGGGAATGGCGATCGCATGATTAG
>PWQB01000785.1 GCA_003556955.1 Nostocaceae cyanobacterium CSSed10_463m | reverse complement strand
ATTTTTATATCTATTTAATATTAGTTATGTACTCAGGATTTTTGGGCTTTTGTTGGCAAGGGTTTGAGGGGGTTTTTTCTGGTTTATGGGGTGGGGGGATGAGTTTTTTTTAACGCAGAGGTTCGCTAAGGTAAACGCAGAGGTTCGCAAAGAGGATCTTCGTTGGGGAGGAGAGGTTTTAATTTTTAATATGCCATTTGTGGGATTTGGAAAATATAAATACTGTGTTAAGAACAGTACAGATATGTCTGGAAGTAAGACAAATGGAAATTGGTATGCAAAAGATTACAGAAATCCTAGCGGAAGTTGAGCAGTCAGAGTCTAAAATTGGGATAAAGAATGATCCTTGTCGTTCTAAGTTTTTCATTCATCCTGATTCAACTGCAAAGGTTTGTCTTTTTTTGCATGGTTTTACAGCAGGCCCTTATCAATTTGAGCCGCTAGGTAGGGCTTTTTTTAATGCAGGATATAATGTTTTAATTCCTTTGCTACCTGGTCATGGGTTAGCAGGTGAATGGAATCGCCAACATCCTCAACCGCTACCAAGAAATATTCAAGTTTATCAAGATTTTGTGGTGAAGTGGTTAGATATTGCTGAAAATCTTGGGGAAAAAGTTGTGGTAGGGGGATTATCAACGGGGGGAACTTTAGCAGCTTGGTTGGCTTTAAGTTATCCTCAACATATTCACCGGGCTTTATTATTTACGCCTTATTTGGGTAGTCGTTATTTATTTGTAGATTGGCTAATTAAAAGTTTACCAATTTACTTTGAATGGTTCAATAAGGATGCTCCTGGGAATTTTGGTTATAATGGTTTTCGGGTTCCCGCTTTAAAGATATTTTTGGAATTGGGAGAGCAGGTTTTAAAACAGTTTGAAACGGTGATTGCTCCACCTACGTTAATAGTTTCTAGTGAAGCGGATAGTGTTGTCAATCTCTCAAGACAGCAGAAATTTTTTAAAATGCTTCTCACGCAGCAACCCAAATGTTGGTATTACTGTTTTGATGATTCTCTAGAAGTAGAACACCGGATGATGACGAAAATGGAAGATAATGATTATGAGGAATTAGTGATTACTATTGCTCAAGCTTTTGTGGAGAGTGATTTAAGTTGGACTCAATTTCAGCAGGTAGTAACTAGGTTGGGTCGGGGAGAGGTGTACGCGGAAATTCAGGGGGAGTTTTTTAACGCAAAGGTACGCAAAGGTGAGCGCAAAGGTACGCGGAGGGTTTAATGAAAATGGCGCGATTGTGGTTGATTGGGTGTGGAGGAGGGAGAGGGAGAGACTGTATTTCGCAGTAGGAGTAAGGGGAGGCTGAGAATACCGAGAATTATTACTACTCCGGTCATAATCCATACGGGTAAACGGTGCGGTCGATAATCGGCGCGTTCAATTTCCCAGAATACTTGATTGTATCGCCATGCTGCTAGGGCGATCGCCACAATTCCAAATACTACAAATACAATTCCCAGGTTTTCTGAGTTAAATATGGGGTTGACGGAAGGCTCTTGTTGTGTAAGGGCAACATTTAATTGTCGCATAAATAAACCGAATCGCGCGATCGCAAACCCAAAACCAATCAATGAGATGGATGTCCGTAGCCATGCTAAAAATGTGCGTTCGTTGGCTTGATGTTCCCTTTGACGGTCAATTTTGGGGATTCTACTCATAATTAAACAGCAGTTTTATAGCAACACACAAATTAAAATAAACCTCAAAAATAGTAATTTTTGCTAAAATAGTATCTACCCTCAAAAAATATGGAGTACAAATATGCAAAATATCTCTTTTCAAACAGAACCAGCGTTTAAACGCATTTCAGAAATTATAGAAGATTTAATTGCTAATAACAGTTGGTATCAGGAAAGATTAGATAAAGAGCAGATAACTAATTATATTTTTGACCTGTTTAGTGAAGCCGATACATCACCAGATATAGACCAAATTAGTCAGGAGGATTTGACTAAGAGAATTAATAGTATTTTAGTTCTCCATGCTGTGGGAGGAATGCTAAATGATTTAACACCGGAAGAAATGGCAATATTTGATGAAGCCGTAGGTAGATAAAAGATGAATTATCTCCTAGATACTAACATTGTGTCGGCTATTTTAAAAAATAATCCCAAAGTCATCAAACCGCTAGACAAAATACGTATTCAAGGTGAAAAAGTTTTCATGAGCGGCATGACTTATTATGAAATAAAAAGGGGACTTTTAGCGATAAAAGCTAGTAGAAAGTTAGTTGATTTCGAGAAGTTATGCAATGACTACCCTATTTTACTCTTGGATGATATGACTATTTTCAAAAAAGCCACCGAGATTCATGCTGATTTAAAAATTAGAGGTTTACCAATCCAAGATGCAGATGTATTTATAGCAGCTACAGCTATGATTCATAATCTTATTTTAGTTTCCCATGATTCGGATTTATTAAGAATACCAGATTTAAAATTAGAGGATTGGTTGCAAGAGTGATTCAATGAAGTTAAAAAGAATTTATGTTGTAGAGACTTTCCATCTTTATCTGCGTCCATCTGCGTTCAATTATTATTGATAGATATTTTATTCCATGCAGCTTCATATCAATTTAGTATAACGTCTCTACAAGTGTTTTGAAAAAAGCATATTTAAATTCGGTCGATATCTATTCACATCCTGTTTAAATATCTGCCAAAAATACGTTAGAATTTTAAATATAACAAGCATTTGCCGCTTAAAAATTCCCATGCTGGAGACTCTACAAACACGACTCTACGAACTAGAACAATTTGCCAACACTCTAGTATCTAACCAACTAACACACCTCAGCTTACTGAGTATTGGCATTATTTTCACCGCCGGCTTACTCACCAGTCTGACCCCTTGTATGCTGTCTATGCTACCAATTACCATTGGTTACATCGGGGGTTATGAAGCGAAAGGTCGCATCCAAGCAGCCGCACAATCGACATGGTTTGCTTTGGGTTTAGCAACGACTCTAGCAGGGCTAGGTATTATAGCAGCTTTTGTGGGTAAAGTCTATGGTCAAGTGGGAATCGGCTTACCAATTATTGTTAGTATTATCGCTATTCTCATGGGGCTGAATTTACTAGAAGCCCTACCTATACAATTTCCTTCCCTGGGCGAAACTAATTGGATTTCGCAAGATTTACCGCCAGGGGTGCGTTCTTATTCCCTGGGATTAACTTTCGGATTGGTCGCATCTCCTTGTAGTACCCCGGTTTTAGCTAGTTTACTGGGTTGGGTTGCGAGTACACAAGATTTAATTCTGGGCGCTATTTTGTTACTATCCTATACGGCGGGATATGTAGCACCATTGATTTTAGCTGGTACTTTTACGGCTTCGATTAAAAAGCTGCTGGAACTGCGGCGCTGGTCTGGTTGGATTAATCCGGTTAGCGGTGTGCTATTAGTAGCATTTGGGGTATTTTCCTTAATTTCTCGATTTCCCTTGGGAAGTTTTTAACAATACTTCTTTAGTGTTACAAGTCCCTAGATTCAACTGTGGAATAAATCTAAAATCCAAAATCTAAAATCCAAAATTGTATGACTGTAGAAAATTCAGCGTCCATAGAATTAAATTGGTGGTCATTACCTGGGCGATTCTTACGCAGGGAGATTTTACCTATACTGACTGATTTACGACTAGCGATCGCACTCTTATTAATTATCGCTGTTTTTAGCATCAGTGGCACGGTCATTGAGCAAGGTCAGTCACCTGCATATTATCAGTCTAACTACCCCGAAAGTCCAGCTTTATTTGGTTTCCTAACTTGGAAGGTAATTCAAGTAGTGGGATTAGACCATGTATATCGGACTTGGTGGTTTCTCGGTTTATTAATTTTATTTGGTACGAGTCTCACAGCTTGTACATTTACCCGTCAGTTACCAGCTTTAAAAACCGCCAGACGCTGGAAATATTACGAAGAACCCCGGAAATTCCAAAAGTTAGCTTTGAGTGCAGAATTAGATAGTGGTTCCCTCAATTCTTTAGATGAAATCTTAAAAAATCGCCGTTATCAGATATTTCAAGAACCCGAAAAAGAAAATATTCTTTACGCGCGTAAGGGAATAGTTGGACGTATCGGCCCCATTATTGTCCATGTGGGAATTGTAACTATTCTCCTGGGGGGAATTTTAGGGGCGATGACTGGATTTATCGCTCAAGAAATGATATCTAGTGGTGATACCTTTCAGGTAAAAAATATTATAGATGCTGGCCCTTGGGCAAATTTCCAAATCCTCAAAGATTGGTCTGTGCGGGTAAATCGATTTTGGATTGATTACACTCCCACTGGTGGAATTGACCAATTTTATTCAGATATGTCAGTCTTGGATAAACAGGGAGAGGAAGTTGACCATAAAAAGATTTTCGTTAACCAACCCCTGCGTTATCATGGCGTAACTTTCTATCAAACTGATTGGGGAATCTCCGCAGTTCGTATTCAATTTAATAATAGTCCCATATTTCAGTTACCAATGGCGGCATTAGACACCAACGGTAAAGGACGACTTTGGGGAAGTTGGATACCCACCAAACCAGATTTGAGTGAAGGCGTTTCTGTGATTGCCAAAGACTTGCAAGGAATGGTATTAATATATGATTCCGCCGGGAAGTTAGTAGACACAGTGAGAACAGGAATGTCAGCTAACGTGAATGGAGTGAATCTGAAAATTGTCGATGTTCTGGGAAGTACTGGCTTACAAATCAAATCTGATCCTGGTATCCCGTTAGTTTACGTCGGATTTGCCTTATTAATGCTAGGCGCAACCATGAGTTACTTCTCACACTCCCAAATTTGGGCATTAAAAACAGGCGATCGCCTGTATATTGGTGGTAAGACTAACCGCGCCCAAGTCGCATTTGAACAAGAAGTTTTAGAAATTTTAGATAACCTGAGTTCTAAATCTGGAGTTTAACGCCAAGGTTAGCGCAGAGGTACTTGGAAGATTATATCATGTCCGTTTAATTAGTTACGATTACCACAATCATGTCACCCCACCCCCAACCCAATACCTTTCGGTTAAGGGATGTAGAGACGTTCCATGGAACGTCTCTACAAGGATTTTCGGCTCACGAATTTGCTTAACCGAACAGTATTGACCCCCAACCCCTCCCCGCAAGCGAGGAGGGGAGATAAGGGACTTCCAAATAAAAAAACACCCAACCACGTATATTTTCAGGTAAATATACCACGCGGTAGGGGCGCAAGGCCTTGCGCCCCTACTTCTATGCGTTTACTTCTATTTCTGATGACGCACTTCCACCACAGTATGGACATTACCACGGGGAGTAAAATCTGCCTTGACTGTGACTTCTAAAGGATCACAAGCAGCGACAAAATCATCTAAAATTTGATTTGCAGATTCCTCATGAGAAATATAGCGATCGCGATAACTATTAATATAAAGCTTCAAAGCCTTCAATTCTACCACACGCTCATCAGGCACGTAGGTAATATAAATCGTTGCAAAATCGGGATAACCAGAAAACGGACACTTACAAGTAAATTCCGGTAAAGAAATACTCACATCATAGCGCCTACCCACACGCGGATTAGGGAAAGTAATTAACTTACCCTCAATAATCTCACGTTCGCCATACTTCATTTCAGCAGAAGAACTACTCATACTTCCTTCAATAATAGTATCAATCCCAAACAAACTCCGTGTACCTTTGCGCCCCTCTGGGTTTAAAACCTTTCCTCTTCCTTCTCCCAATCAGGACAATTTGAATCATCCCAACCATGAGGGTGCATACCACAGACTAATAGATTACCACCATATACCTGACCGTGGTAATGTTGACAACCAATACAAGCTGCATTTTTTTCTGCTGTAGGTTCTACCCCATAAGGAAAACCAGGGTCTCCATCTCCTACCACATCTTCCAAGTCCCAGTATAGTTCCAAAACTGGTTCAGTCAGTTCCTGTAAATACTGATCAATTTCAGTGACTATAGAATTTTGTACCTGATCAGAAAATTCTTCGCTGAGTTCAAAAAATACATCTACCATTTCACTCATTCCCAGGAAGAAACGTTCTACTTCATCAGCCACGGTTTCAACTATTTCTGCTAAATCTTTTTGCCATTGTTCCATAAACCTAGGCCTTTACCGAATATAAACAGGACGTTTAGTGCTATCAGGCTTGCAGCACTATACTACATCCCAGGTAATGTATATTATCAAGTTACCGCACATCAGGCTATGCCTAGATGCCACTAACTAATTTAATTACCCTTTTGCAAGTTTTTTAACTCTTCCTGCAGTTTTAACACT
>PWQB01000128.1 GCA_003556955.1 Nostocaceae cyanobacterium CSSed10_463m | reverse complement strand
CATCTTAGCAGCTAATCAAAGAGAATTTGGCACAGCGATCCAAGAAATTGAAGACTTCAGAGACATCATTAAAAATAGTCCAGGTCAATCTGTAGAACTAGAAATTGCCCGTGGTGACCAAAGGCTGATAGTGAATGTGGTTCCTGAAGATAAGCCAGCCGGAGGTAGTATAGGTATCGGACTAGCTCCCAATGGTGAAGTTGTCCGCCGTCCCGTTAAGAATATAGCCACAGCATTGAACATTGGTGCTACCGAATTTCAGCGCCTTGTCACCTTGACATTTCAAGGCTTTGGTCAATTAATCACTAACTTTGGAGAAACCGCAGGTCAAGTAGCAGGACCAATTAAAATTGTCCAAATTGGTTCCAACATTGCCCAAAATGATACAGGTGGTCTGTTCTTCTTTGGGGCTTTAATCAGCATTAACTTGGCAATTATCAACATTTTGCCTTTACCCGCTTTAGATGGCGGACAACTAGCATTTTTGCTGATTGAAGGTGTACGTGGTAAGCCATTACCTAACCGCATTCAAGAAGGCGTAATGCAAACTGGTTTAGTGCTACTTTTAGGACTAGGCATTTTTCTGATCGTCAAAGAAACCAGTCAGTTAACCTCCCAATTAGATTGGGTACAAAAGTTATTTCAGTAATTCCCTTGTAGAGACGCGATTCATCGCGTCTAAAACTTCCATAAATTCCAGTGAGTGTAACCCGCAAATCCCCATCCAAAAAGCAACGGGCGTTAGAAATTCTCGCCCGCTTGCAGCATCTCTATCCAGATGCAACTTGTTCCTTGAATTATTCAACGCCAGTCCAACTGCTAGTAGCAACTATTCTCTCCGCCCAGTGTACAGATGAGCGAGTTAATAAAGTTACACCAGCTTTATTTGCACGCTTTCCTGATGCGGCTAGTTTAGCTAATGCTGATTTAGAAGAGTTAGAAAATTTGGTGCGTTCTACGGGTTTTTATCGCAATAAGGCGAAGAATATTCAAGGGGCTTGTCGGAAAATTGTCAGCGAGTTTAACTCTATAGTTCCTAACCAAATGGAGCAATTATTGCAGCTTCCAGGTGTGGCGCGCAAAACTGGCAATGTCGTTCTAGCTCATGCTTATGGTATTAATGCTGGGGTGACTGTAGATACTCACGTGAAGCGTTTGAGCCAACGTTTGGGTTTAACTAAATTTCCTGATCCCATCCGGATTGAGAAAGATTTAATGAAGTTGCTACCCCAGCCAGATTGGGAAAATTGGTCAATTCGGTTAATTTATCACGGTCGTGCTGTTTGTAAAGCCCGTTCTCCCGTCTGTGAGGCTTGTGAGTTAAGTGATTTATGCCCCAGCGCTGGGAAAACATTAGTTGCAGGACAAGAAAAATAAAATATCCCTATAATTAATGGGGACACGGTAAGATAGAAAATGCTGTCTTTAAATCTGTTAGAGAATTTATGGCAAAAAAGAGTATGATTGAGCGCGAAAAAAAACGCGCCAAGTTGGTAGAAAAGTACGCTGACAAGCGGGAAGCGTTATTGGAAGAGTTCAAAAGCGCTGTATCTCCTTTGGATAAGTTGGAAGTTCACCGGAAAATTCAACAGCTACCCCGGAATAGTGCGCCGACTCGTCACCGCAATCGCTGCTGGGTAACTGGTCGTCCTAGAGGTGTCTACAGTGACTTTGGGCTATCTCGGAACGTGCTACGGGAATGGGCGCATCAAGGTCTTTTACCTGGTGTGGTCAAGTCTAGCTGGTAGTGGTTGGTCATTAGTTTGGATAAAGAACTAATGACCACAGCCAAGTTATTCTCCACAACAACGGTCTATACCTAGACTGTCTAAGAGTAGATCGCTGACGGCGTTGGCGATCGCAAACTCTCCATAAAAACTTTTGGAAAAATCAAATGCCTGCATCTCTGTAACAATGGCTATAACGAGAGATCCCAGGTCGTTTTCTCCTTCCATGCGTTGACGGACAAAAATTTGCGCCGCACGTTGGGCGATTTTTTGATTGACTATTTCTGGTAAAAATTCTGTGTCTAGCCACCGCAATAAGGAATCTTGCAACCATTGTCCTTCTAGATCGGGGTTGTTGGAGGGTGGTAAGGTGATGGGTGGAATTGCTTGAGTCATCTTTTTTTTAAACGCAAAGGTACGCTGAGGGAAACGCAAAGGTACGCTGAGAGGGTTTTTTGCTTGTTTGCTTAATTATGCAATATGATGTCGCTGCTATTGTTCGGGGTTATGCTCAAGGTTATTTTCTCATGGCTGATGATAATACAGGCCTGGGATGGTATGGAAGTCGCGATCGCACTTTAATTCCTTTGGATGAGCGATTTCGCTACCCGAAGTCGTTACAGCGTGTTCTCAATCAAGAGCGTTTTACTGTGGCGATTAACCGTGACTTTCAGGGTGTGGTGGCTGGATGCGCTAATCGCGAAACTACTTGGATTTCACGAGAATTACAAGAGATTTACTGGTTACTTTACCAGAATGGTTACGCCTATAGTTTTGAAACTTGGCAAGGTGATGAACTGGCTGGGGGTATTTTAGGGCTGGTAATTGGCGGTGCTTTCATTGGTGAGTCGATGTTTTTCCGCATTACTGAAGGCTCAAAGGTGGCGATGGTTAAGTTGGTGGAACGGTTACGCCAAAAGCAATTTGTACTATTTGATGCCCAAATGATGAATCCCCATTTGGAAAGATTTGGTGCTTACGGTATTAGAGATGATGAGTATCAAGCTTTACTTAAGGAAGCGTTGCAACGTAGTTGTTATTTAGTATGATGGGGAGATGTAAAAAAAATACATCATTATGGTTTCTTTAATAAATGATTTCTTATTTGCTCACTAGCTAGGGTGAATACTATTTTCCTTTCTTCGTTAGTTGCGCCCCAAAAAATTGATTGAGAGCCTGCACAATGTATCGGAGTTTTGAATTCAAAAGCATCTGATAATTCATAAGCATATTGATCAAATCCAGCTTGCAGACAGCTTATAATCTTGCAGGCTCCGATGATTGCACCGCGTTTAATATTGCTGGGATTGATGCCATATTCTCTGAAATATTCATCACTTGCGGTTGATTTTGAGGCGTGAATTAATATCCATCCCTTCCTATTTGTGGGTTTAGTTCTGTACTCTTGCTGTTTTAATCTCCGCACAATTGCATAGGCGAAAGGTGGATGAATTGAAATGGCTTTTAGCTTTGCTGGATAGTTTATGTCCATAGCTGTTTATGTAAAAATAATAAGTTTTATTACTAACTGAATATTTACGGATTTGAATTTGAAGGAAAGACAAGCCAACTCTTACAAAGTTATTTAGAAGTTGATAAATGGTTAAAATGTGATATTATACCAAATTATTAGTTAACAATCGCTCACCTTAAATATACTAGGTTAAGAGCTAATATGGGAGCGAAACCGTATGTCAGACTTACTTGAAAGAATTACAGTTAATCCCAAACAATGTGGTGGTCGTCCCTGTATCCGGGGGATGAGAATTCGGGTGTCAGATGTACTGGACTTGTTTGCTGCTGGACTGAGTGCTGAACAGATACTGGAAGAAATGCCTGATCTTGAGGCAGATGACCTCAAAGCTGCACTTCAATACGCTTCTCGCAAACTAAATCACCCGGTTTTGGTTGCATGACAATTTGGATAGATGCACATTTATCACCTGCAATTGCTACTTGGATAAACATTACATTCGGCATAACAGCATTAGCTTTGCGTGATGTTGGGCTAAGAGATGCCGAAGACCCTGAGATTTTTGCAGCAGCGAGAGCTAAAGGGGTGATATTCATGACCAAAGACAGTGATTTTGCTGACTTGGTTGATCGTCTTGGAACACCGCCACAAGTTATCTTGTTAACGTGCGGTAATACGTCAAATGCCAGATTAAAAGAGATTCTAAGTTCAATCTTACCAACCGCACTAGAACTTTTGCAAGCAGGCGAAGCGTTAGTCGAAATTCGTGGGGATTAACAACGCGGGTGAATATATTGTTGAGCAAATAGAATGGAGAGAATTAGCAACCCCATGACAACTTATGCTAAAAACCATCGAAGGCATTTATCAAAATGGGCAAATTCAACTTACTGAGTTACCCCAAGACTTGAGCGATCGCACTCAAGTTCTCGATACCTTTCTTGATCCTAGTAAAATTGATTCTAGCAAACTACGCCAATTGATTGAAATGACGCTAGACGACTTAGAGAAGCTATAAGTTAAACTTTTTCTTCTGTAACTAATGTTAAACTCACCCATTCACCTTTATCGTTGTAGCTGCGAACCATGCGTTGGCGAAGATTAGGCTGAATTAACCAACCAACTTCTAAAAATAAAGGTTGATGCAACTGTACCTGTAACAGAGATGTGACAGATGCACCATCAGGGAGAAGTAATACTTGTACCTGCTTTTGGGGATTTTGGTCAAAGTTAATAATTGAACCTTGGATAGTACCAGTGGAAGTAATTGTCCGCCCACCAAAAGTTAAACTTTGAATTAAGCGCCCAGTATCATCTAATTGTAATTTTAAATTGGTCGAGTAATGATCTGGGGAAGACAAATCTGGATATATGGTGACAGCTTCACCTCGCCATTCTCCCAATACATCATCTATTTGTAATGATGGGCGTTCTACTGCTTCAGTTCCAGCTAAATGTTCGCGAATCAGAGTTATTTTATCTAACTGACCAGTTTTATTAAATATTTGCACTAGGCGTAAGCGGCGATTTTCATGAATTAAACTGAGTTCCGCCCCAAATTCAGTAAATGGTGCTAACTGAATTGAACCTTGGGAAAAAGCACCATTGGCAAAAAACAGCGTAGTCTTAGCCAGAGAACTATATTCTAAAACTAAATCTTCTTGTCCTTGGCGGCTGACAATCTGGCGGATAGTCTGGTTATTATTTAACCCTTCTAAAGACACCACACTTTTGATATCTTCTAAAAGTGCGCCTTGGGGTGAGAATCGGGTAAATGAACCTTGCCATTCACCGAGATTTTGCAGTAAATATTCCCACTGAGTTGCCATAAATTAAATCCTGATTGCTATATTTTTAGGACTTACGCAAAAACTCTCTGAAATCCTCTTTCCTCGGTGTACTCTGTGCCTCTGTGGTTCGTTTTCCCATAAATTTGCGTAAGTCCTGATTTTAATTCTTCGCAAACCGCCGCACAGCAAACAAGCTGCCCATTAATCCTACCACTGCACCGAAACTTAACAGAATTAAAGGCAATAGTAAAACCTGTGCGGAACTAAGTTGTAAACCGTTGGTAATAAATTGGATAAAATCTGGTTGATTCGCTAAAGTCCGGCTGATAAACTGTTGGATTAAAGAAATGAAACTCCAAGCGATCGCACCACCAACTAAACCGAAGGTAATTCCCTGTAAAATAAATGGTAGATAAATCCAAGCAGATGTCGCCCCTACCAGTTGCATAATTTCAATTTCTCGCCGTCGCGCCATGACAATCAGGCGAATCGTGGTAGTAGTGACTGCGATCGCCGTTAAAGTGAGAATGACTGTAATAGTCAAAGTAATCCAATTTAAACCCCGGTGCAACTGGGCAACCCGTTTCACAGCTTCATCTATATACTGTACAGTTTCCACACCCCGGATTTTAACCAATTCCGTGGCTAAATCTGGGACAACTTCAGAATTACGAGCTTTTACCTTAATCTCATCCACCAGGGGATTATCCCCTAACTGTTGCGTAGCACCATCAATATTAGAAATACCTAATTCTTGAACTAACTTCGTCCAAGCTTCTTCTTTCGTAATTGTTTGCATCCCAACTACATCCGACATTTGGGCGATAAATGGCTCAATATTGCGGGCTGATGTATCTGGATCGAGATAAACTGAAACTTCTAACTGGCTACCAAACTGATTCAGGAGTTTTTCAACTTGCCAAGAAGTTTGTAGACTCAAGCCGAATAGAAATAGTAACACTGTGACGGTACTGATAGCCGCCCAATTCATCCAACCACCCCGCAGCAAACCGAGGAAAGTTTCTTTGAGCAGATAGTCAAGTTTGGTTAAAAATTTAAACACGCGTCACCCCAAAATCTAAATTACGCCCATAGTCGTTATATATTTCTCCATGAGAAAATATATTTCAGGTGAATTTCTCCATCTCAACAGAGGGCTATCTGAGATTGATAGAATTGGAATAGTAGGAATTTTCACAACTTAGTCATTGATTATCATGCCCTCTGAAATTGCTGTCGAGAAAAAAAAGTTAAAAAATCCGCCCTTGACACTTCACTATCTAGGCGATCGCGTACT
>PWQB01000680.1 GCA_003556955.1 Nostocaceae cyanobacterium CSSed10_463m | reverse complement strand
AATATCAAAACAAAATGATTTGAATGAGGAATATTTATATATTATTCGTCCAGAAGAGATATCAACACTAGAAGCCAAAGGATATAAGTGGAAAGAAATCCATACAGTTAAAGATTCTCATGGAGTAGAATACTTCAATCTAGGTGAAATCAGCAGTCAATAACTAAATTATTCAAAAATACCCTCAGCTAACACTTTAGCAAACTAACTAGAGGTACTCCTGACTGTTCAAGGGCGAAACTAAACAAATATTTATGTTCTACCTTGAGTTCAATATTTTGAGGTGTCATAACTGGTATGGTATCTTTTGATTCACTAATAGAAACTATTATATAGCGATCCTAAATAAGACGTAAACATTTCTCTTCTTTCTCTTCCTCTGTGATCTCTGTGTCTCTGTGGTTCGTTAAAAAAAATCCGTTCATAACTCATTTAGGATTGCTATACAACTTCTAATTAGTAAAATTTTTGCCTCAAATCTCATGCTAATTACGGAATCATCAAAGCCTGGAAGAGGCGAAAAACATCAGTTAGCAGGAAAATCTTAGAGGACAAAGGTTAGGGGGATGACCCTATAAAATATTTTCTGGCAAAATAAAATTAAAAGTTAGGTATTTTTAAATCTCTACCAAAAAGACTCTTAGCTAGATTTGTCCTATTTTGCTGCTTTCTCTTGACAGAAGTGCAATTACCTTAACTTATCAGGAATGGTGTTGTCATGACTACCGAATTAACTGAAAATCCTGCCCATGAAATTGTAGACGTAACAACTACCGATTGTTGTATTGTCGGTGGTGGTCCAGCCGGGGCGGTGTTGGCTCTACTATTAGCACGTCAGGGCGTTTCTGTAACCTTGTTGGAAGCGCATAAAGATTTTGATCGCGACTTTCGGGGGGACACAATTCACCCCTCAGTCATGGAAATTATGGAGGAATTGGGGTTAAGCGATCGCTTGCTACAATTACCTCATGCAAAAATGCACGGTGTGAGAATTCGCACTCCTGAAGATACCGTCACTTTAGCCGATTTTAGCCACCTAAAAACCCGTTACCCCTACATCACAATGATGCCGCAGGTGAAATTCCTGGAGTTCATCACCGAAGAAGCCCAGCAATATCCGAATTTTCACTTAGTCATGGGTGCAAATGTGCAGGAATTAATTGCAGAAAATGGAGTAATTCAAAGTGTCCGCTATCGGGGTGGTGGCGGTTGGTATGAAGTCAGGGCTGTACTGACAGTGGGTGCAGATGGTCGCCACTCACGCTTAAGACAACAAGGTGGTTTTGAATCTATTCAAGCATCGCCACCAATGGATGTCCTCTGGTTCCGTTTACCCCATCACCCAGAAGACCCAGAGGGAGGTATAGGAAACGTTGCTCAAGGTCGGATTGTGGCTATGCTGGATCGTGGTGATCAATGGCAACTTGCTTATGTGATTCCTAAAGGCGGTTATCAGCAAATTCGCGCTGCTGGGTTGGAGGAATTGAAAAAATCTGTTGTGGAAGTTGTGCCAAGTTTAGGCACGCGTATAGACCATTTACAAGATTGGTCTCAGGTATTCTTTCTCTGTGTGGAATCCAGCCGAGTTAAACGCTGGTATCGTCCGGGACTGTTACTCATAGGTGATGCGGCTCATATTATGTCCCCAGTGGGGGGAGTGGGCATTAACTATGCCATTCAAGATGCTGTCGTGGCTGCTAATATTCTCAGTCAACCACTGAAAAACAAACATATAGAACTGAGTGATTTAGCCAAAGTCCAACACCAACGGGAATTACCTACCCGGATTATCCAAGGATTTCAGGCTTTTATCCAGAAACGAGTTTTAGCCCCGGTTCTCAAATCTCAGCAGACTTTTAAGCCTCCGGTTTGGTTACGCTTGCCGATTTTACGCGGCCTTCCAGGGCGGTTGATTGGCTTGGGGATTTTTCCAGTCCACGTCCAAAGTTAATTTGTAGTATTTTTTCTGCTATCTAATGGTATACTTGTACTACTCATGCAGAAATCAATGCTCGTTTTAGTCAGGCGATGTGGCGAATAGTATACTAAATACTGTTCAAAGCGATCGCTTGGCTTTTATGCTAGAAGAGACCCAAGCTGAAAGTGTTGTCAGGAATTTATTCAGGCAAATTACAAATATTTAGCTAATAAAACCCTTATTTTCCACTCAGTATTTTTACAGTCAGGAGGATTTAATGAATAGCTGCGTTTTAATGGCAGAAATCATTCAAGAACCACAGTTACGCTATACCGCCGAAAACTTAGCCATCACGGAAATGTTGGTGCAGTTTCCCAATTCTCAGCGCGCCGAAGACCAGTTAGTTACCTTGAAAGTGGTGGGCTGGGGGAATATGGCTACAGAAATTCAGCAAAATTATCATATAGGCGATCGCGTACTTTTAGCCGGACGCTTAGGAATGAATACTGTTGAGCGTCAAGAAGGTTTTAAAGAAAAACGCGCTGAATTAACAGTACAACAGATTCAAGCTTTGGGAAGTGGTTTCAACCCATCACCAGCAGTCACCGCAACACCCGTACAACAACCATCCCCAGTAGTTCCATCTCCACAGAACGAAGTTAATGTCCGTCCAGTTACCGCCCCGGCGACAACTCCCCTGAGCGTTGTTCCCCAACCGACAAACTTCGTACCCACACCCCCACCCCAAAATGTTGAGCGCACCAATTATCCCCCAGTGAAAGAGCAAGAACCAGATCCGGATGATATTCCTTTCTAAAAGGATGTTTTAAAAGGGATTGGGCGAATATAATTTGCTACTACACAGGTATGACGCGTAGCGGCTGACCGTAGGGAAGTCCACCGATTTTAACCCGCCTGCGCGGGTTATGTCTGTATAGCCGCGACTTCTAGTCGCCAGGGCTAGTAGTCTGTCAAATACATGATCACGGTTGGAGAGACGCGATAAATCGCCGTCTCTACAGAAAATATATCCGTCAATTATTTTTTGACAAAATACTAATTGGTGCTAGGAACTGGGAACTGGGGAGATAAACAGGGGAAACTCAAGTGCGATCGCTGATCATTGATAACTACGATTCTTATACATTTAATCTCTATCAGATGATCGCCGAAGTCAATGGAGAACTTCCCCTAGTAATTCGTAACGATCAAATGGACTGGGAGGACTTAAAAAAACTCAAATTCGACAATGTGGTGATTTCTCCTGGCCCCGGTCGCCCAGAAAAGTCTGAAGATTTTGGTATCTGTCGAGAGGTGATTCAAAAGGTAAATGTACCCCTATTGGGCGTTTGTCTCGGTCATCAAGGACTAGCTCATGTCTATGGTGGAACTGTAATTCATGCACCGGAAGTGAGACATGGGCGATTAAGTAAAATTTATCACAATAATTCTGAATTATTTCAGGGGATTCCTGATGGCTTTTCTGTTGTCCGCTACCACTCTTTAATAGTTGCAGAAGATTTACCCAGCTGTCTGGAAAAAGTAGCTTGGACGAAAGAAGGTTTAATCATGGCGCTGCGTCATCGATATTTACCATTTTGGGGTGTGCAGTTTCATCCAGAATCAATCTGTACAGAATATGGTAGAAAACTTTTAGAAAACTTCCGAGATATTACTGAAAAATTTACTCAAAATCAATTAGGAATATGCACTAGAAACGAGGAAGTTTCTTCACACTTCAGCCCTCCAGCATCTTCTGATTCTCAGTACCAAGTTTGCAGTAAAAAATTAGATATCTATCTGGATGCAGAACAGGTATTTGTGCATTTATTTGGGGAAGATACTCACGCCTTTTGGCTTGATAGCAGTTTAGTTGAAACTGGTCTGTCTCGTTTCTCCTTTATGGGTGGAAGTGGTGGTTTAAATAGTTTGTTGGTGGAATATTGTACTCAAACTAAAGAAATAACTATTACTCAGTCAGCTACGGTGACACGCCGCACAGAAAGTATTTTTGATTATCTCAAACGGGAAATTAATCACAGACAGTCTAAATCTGATCACCTACCTTTTGATTTTAATTGTGGATTTGTCGGTTACTTCGGTTATGAACTCAAGGCAGAATGTGGATCTGAGCTTGTGCATCCTGCGTCACTTCCTGATGCGATGTTTCTCTTAGCTGATCAAATAATTGTGTTTGACCATCAAGAAAAAACTATATATCTGGTATGTCTGATTCAAAATGAACACGGGATACAAGCAGAAACTTGGTTTGAGTTAATAGAGAAACAACTTCGCACACTTCCACCGCTTCCTCCCATTGTACCGAGGGATACCAAAGACCCCATAGTTTTCCGCCTCAGCCGTTCTCAGCAGACATACATCAATGATATTCAAAAGTGTCTCAGTGAAATTAAGGAGGGTGAGAGTTACCAAATTTGTTTAACTAATAAACTGTATACAGACGTTACTCCTGATCCACTGGAATTTTATCGCACCTTACGCCGAGTTAATCCAGCCCCATATTCAGCATTTTTGCGCTTTGGTGAGGTGGCGATCGCCTGTTCATCTCCAGAAAGGTTTTTACGAATTGACCGGGCTGGATGGGTGGAAACAAAGCCGATTAAAGGAACTTCCAGAAGGGGACAGACTCCCGCCGAAGATCAAATACTGCGTGAACAACTGCGTCACAGTGAAAAAGACCGAGCCGAAAACTTGATGATTGTGGATTTGTTACGCAACGATTTAGGTTTAGTCTGTGAAGTCGGTAGTATCCAAGTAACAAAGTTGATGGATGTAGAAACTTATGCTACGGTGCATCAACTTGTGAGTACAATTCGGGGTTGTTTGCGTGCAGATATGGTTGCAACTGATTGTATTAAAATGGCATTTCCTGGTGGTTCAATGACAGGTGCGCCGAAAATTAGAACTATGAAAATTATCGATGAATTAGAGCAAGAAGCCCGTGGAGTTTATTCAGGCGCGATGGGGTTTTTAGGGTTGAATGGTGCAGCAGATTTAAATATTGTGATTCGCACAGCAGTTTTCACTCCTAATGGTACTTCAATTGGTATCGGTGGTGGTATCGTAGCTTTATCTGATCCTGAAGCTGAATTTGAGGAAGCGGTTCTCAAAGGTAAGGCATTAATTCAGGCTTTATCTCCCAACGGGGTAAAAATATAGGTTATATCAATATATTTGTGAGGCTGCATATTATTTTTACCCCACCCCTAACCCCTCCCCGCAAGCGAGGAGGGGAACTGGATTTCTGGTTAAATTGTATTTATGTACCTTTATCTTAAAAACCTCTTCCCTTGGCGTTCTTTGCGTCTAAAGCCCAAGGGGCATACGCTACGCGAAGGCGGTTCGTTTAAAACACTTTACAGCAAAACAGAAATTAAATGGATAAACAGCGTCTCAAACAAATTTTATTTGGTGATTTATCCTGGAAAAGATTGCTAAAATCTATAATTTTTATATATTTATTTTTGGCTGGATTTGTTTATTTTCGTGCAGATAGCATGATTTTCTTTCCTCAACCATCTAGCTATGAAGATACTGAAGAAATCTTAAAGCTAAAGAGTGGGGGTGACACAAAAATTTCAGCAGTACATTTAGTAAATCCTACTGCCAACTACACAATTATTTATGCTCATGGTAATGCTGAAGATTTAGGAGACATTAAACAATATTTAGAAAAATTACGCGATTTCGGGTTCAATGTCTTGGCTTATGATTATCGCGGTTATGGTACAAGCGAGGGCATACCTACAGAAAAGAACGCTTATCATGATATTGATGCTGCTTATAATTATTTAGTCCAAGATTTAAAGGTACTCCCACAGAATATTATTGCTTTTGGACGTTCTGTTGGCGGTGGTTCAGCCGTCGATTTGGCGGTACGTCAGCCTGTGGGGGGTTTAATTCTCGAAAGTACTTTTACTTCTGCTTTTCAAGTTATTATACCTGCACGAATTTTGCCATTTGATAAGTTCAATAATATAGATAAAATTAAACACGTCAACTGTCCAGTATTAATTATGCACGGTAAAGCTGATGAGATAATTCCTGTTAGTCATGGCAAAAAATTATATGCGGCTGCACCGTCACCAAAGTTATATTTATGGGTGGAAGAAGCAAATCATAATAATTTTTTCTGGGTGGCTGGTGAAAGATATGAAAATATTTTGAGAGAGTTTACCAAGATTTTGGAGAAAAACGAGCGATCGCCTATTTCATCCAGGGTGAACAAGCGTTAATATTATCGTAGCGATCGCCATAATTATCTCAGCCAAAATGATCAACGGAAATTACCAGG
Source organism: Nostocaceae cyanobacterium CSSed10_463m (assembly GCA_003556955.1). Next base: position 7 of record PWQB01000680.1, on the reverse strand, counting down.
ATTCAGA
>PWQB01000403.1 GCA_003556955.1 Nostocaceae cyanobacterium CSSed10_463m | reverse complement strand
GAAGGACACGAAGTAAAGAGGGTTTCAGAGAGTTCTTGCGTAAGTCCTATTTTTCTATTGATAATTTAATAGTTTGACTATTTTCTCTCTCATTGTTTGTTTGAGGGTGTGTGAGAATTTGTCAATCTTTTTTGGGTTTTTAGTTCTCGTAAGCACATCGCGAACTCTTTTTTCATGATCTTACCCCCTCTTTTTCCTTAACCGAACAGTATTGAGTCCCATCTCCCCCGAAAAAAATCGCTCTCCTTGATTTTCTCCGAAAAAACTGGGCTGACTTATACGACAGTCTCAGAGAGAAAAAGTAAGTCTCTCAATTTTCTAGTTATCGTAAGCAAATCGTGAACTCTTTTCTCATGATCTTACCCCCTCTTTTCCCTTAACCGAACAGTATTGACAAGGAAACAGGACAGATAAAATCAATTTTTAATCTGTCCTGGTGTACCCAAATTATGGCAGCTAATAACTGGTGTTTGTTTTAGAAAATTCTATGTTCTTCCTGATTCACAATATCTGTAATTACTCTTCCTCCATTAATTAATCCTGGAAGTAAACCTAAAACTCCTTGTACAGCGACAAAAGCAGTTTTTGTCGCTGGATTTTTACTGATAGTTGAGGGGCCACTGATAATTTGGGAAATACTGGTAAGTAAATTTTGCGGAAACTTCAGACCATTACTAGGGCTAAGTTCGTGTTCTACTGCTTCGCCAATGATTAAGCCCACAAATAAAGCAGCGTTGACACCTCCTAAGCCTGTTTCAAACCAGGATAAAGGTGTGAGTGCCTCATTATTTGCCTGCTTGTTATACCACCAAGCCAACACGTCCTTGACACTAAATCCAGCTTGATAAAGAGTGACAAAAGTTTCGTAAGCTAACAATCCCTGATTCGCACCACGTTCAGCCACCTCACTAATGATGATTGAAGTATAGGAAAAAATATTTGCAAGGATACCTGAGAACATCTTGACTGAACTTTTCCCTAATATCGGTAACTCACTTGTGACCACTTCCCGTGAATTGAGTAATCCATAGGTAATCGTCGCCACTGAATTAGCCAAGCCTAGAACATAGGTAGCAACACGATAACCTTTAGCTGGAGGATTAGTTGACGCAGCAGCTAAACTGTTTGTAGACAACGCCATCAATGATCGTCTAGAGTTATTGCTTTCAGTGTCAAAACGCTTGATTAACTCTTCATGACTAGTCGCACTAGCTAATTCCCGTGCTTGAGTAGCGCTAAAGGGAGTTTCACCAACAGCTATTTTGTAGACAATGGTGGTGGGGATAGCAACTAGAAGACACAACAGATCGAGTAAAGAAAGTTGACTGCCGGGAGCAATGACATTTTCGTACAATGGTGTGATTACAGGAATATTCCATCTGACGTTGAGTAAAGCGGCGATCGCCTTAATAGCTAACTTAGCAACTTCTAACACACCTAGAGCGATATTCTCGATAGTATCAATCAAGGTTTCTTCCAAAATCGCCAATAGTTTCTCAACTAATTCACCAATGGATAGGTGTTCAAAGTTTTTGGCAATCTCTTCACCAAGGGCTGTAAAAGCATTCTCTAAAACCCTGATTTCGTCAGCAGCAATATCACCCAAATCTTGTACAGATAACTTTAAATCTTCAGCAGAAAAGGGTTTACCTGCACTAACATTACCATTAGTCACTTGATGCAATGCCCAATTAGATTCTGGGGAAGTAAACAGTAGATTATTTTGATTTCTTTGAGCAGCATCCTTTAAACCTTGATTGTGGAAATTCCCTAATTTACTGCTCAAGTCTTGACCTAAAACTCTTTCTCTAACGGTACTAAAAACCTGACGTACAGTATCTTCGGCACTAGAGAGTTTGCTAATAGCTAAATTAAAACCTTGGTGGAAAACATTCTTGAGAACATCATGAGTTCTGAGAATATCTTGCCATTTAAAGATATAACCTAACCAGCGAATTACATCTTTAAAGAAAACACCGATTTTTTCTAAGACCATTTGAATTATATGCCAGACTTGTTCAGCGTAATGCACAATGACATGGACAGCATCTTCAATACCATTAATGATAATTTTGATGCCTTCTTTGACTTTTTCAATTACTAAGTGAGTAACTTTAAAAAATCCCTTCTTAATTGCTTGCCACACATCACCAAAGGTATGTTCTATATTTTGGAATATACCGCCTACAGATAATTGTTTGGCTGTGGTTTTGCGCTGATAAGTAGCCATGTAATTGGCTTGGATATGGTCTTTCTGATTGGAAAAAATGGGAGTATTACCAGTCAAATCTAAACCCCATTGATAACCATCAGGAATAGCAGCTAAATTTAAATCATGGGAAATTGAACTACCTTTAGCGGTAATCATAACTCCTTCCCTATCTAAATTTGTTTGGGGGATTTTGGCATTAATGCTTCCTTGTTGGGATGGGAGTTGATGTTGTAGTTTGAGCAGTTCTTGAATAGCTTGGTGAGTTCCTGTCAAGTCATCAGCAGAAGAGTTTTTGAATAAAGGTTCGGTAACTCCATCTTCATCGGTTTGCAATTGGGCATTTTTAAAATCTTCAGGCGTAATCTTGGCTAATTGCTCTTCAATATGTCTGTTGGGATTGAGGTCAATTGCTTTTTCCAGAAAATCTGCTTCCACACGAATGATGGGCGAACTCAAATCCTTGACTTTGTTCACAATCGTCAGACTACCCATCGCATCAGTTTGACAGACAGCAACATCGGTTTTGGCATCAACAAAATACTTATTGGCGTTAATTGTTACCATTGTCAATTCCGAAGCTGTGACCCGCAAAGTTTTACCAGCAATAGGGAAACCTTGGTCGTCAGTAACTGTAATTTGAGAAGTATAAGAATCGTATTCAATCTGTTGATTAATACCATCTAACACAATCTGATGTTCTTGCCAGCGAGTAGTAGTTAAATCTTGCCAGAGATGGTGTAGTTGATTATCGATATTGACGGCGAATAAGTCTATAGCATTGCTATGGGGATTACGCCAAGCGGTGATTTGTCCAATCTCTTTATCCAAAGGATAAGGTTCTTGCCATCCGTCAGATGCTTGTTCTTTAGTAAAGTAAAGGTTGCCATCTTTAGTCAATACCCAAGCTTCTAAAGCGCCGTTAGTGTAACGACCATTGAGAATTTGTTTAGCTGTATGAGTAAAAGTTTTCGTGCCAATCCCAATGATATCCTCGGTTAAATGAGACTTATCCTTGGTCATTTGTGCTTGGATATCTAGGTGATACAGGCGATTTGTGGCCAGGAAAAGTTCGCTATTGCCTCGGCGATCGCTAATAATGCTTAAAGCTGTAGGATTAAAGTCTAGAGGGATTTGGTGGTTATAGAAGGTAAAATCTGGTAGGGAAGTTAAGACTACTTTTGTGGTCTGAGGATCAATTTGCAGCAAGGTATAAAGAATACCATCCACACCGTCAATTTGCTCTAACTTTTGATTATGACCAATAGCTAATTCAACTACGCCTTTACCGTTAAGAGGAACAGGAATCTCACGCCACAACCAAGATTTATCACTTAAATCAGGATTGATCAAATAATTGACCATTGTTGCTTGCTGTTGGGTGGAAATAGCAATTAAGACTTTGCCATTTTTGTCAGCACCGGTAGAAATATGAGTAATTTCTACACCTGGCTGATTACCTCGAAATATCCAACGGTCTGGAGTCGCTTGTGGAGTAAAGTTTTTGGTGAAATAAACTCTGGGGTTATTGCGATAATTAATATCGTAAGCAACAGCAGCTAAGATCGGTTGACCATCGTTATCTTGAGCGGTAGCAATATGACTAACCTGCATTCCTGTCCCTAAATCTGCGCTGATATCTGTACGTCGCCAGCCTGTGGGAGTACCAGAATCTTTTTGAAATAAATACAAATGGTTGTCACTACCAATTGAGAAAAACATCAAATTATTGTCAGCATCCATCGCCGTGGCAATTTCGCGATCGCCACTGATAGGAGTACCTGCTTCGTAGTTTTTCATGAATTGGGAAGAAATGTTAATTTGCATGATTTGATTCCTGTGTGTAGATGATAGTTTGACTGGGTTTGCAAGTATGAGAGAAGAGAAAAATTAATCTTTAATGGTTGTCGTCATCATCAGATGACCTTCCGGTGAAATAATGGCATCTTTGAAGAAAAGCTTGTTGACGGCTGGTAAAATCAAGCGCGTCTTAATATCGCCAGCAATCCGTGATAAATCCGCATTGATATTAAACTTCCAATCGTTTTGAGAAAGCTGGTTAAACACATCAGGTGCTAGACCAAAAGAAAAGATTTTGACGATAGCATCAGCCACAGATGCTAAAAATTGCTCAAATTTACCTAAAGTGTTAGGATGATTTTTATGGCTTTTTTCTAGCGGTGAATTACTCACAGCAATGGCGAGATTATTGTCCTTATTGAAACTAAAACTAATAGTGGTTGTCCATTTCATGTAGCCATCGACATAACCAATTTTAGAGCCGACTTTATCATGTACATTCTGACGAAAATCTGCATAGAAATCGGTGGAAATCGTATTGGTCCCACCATTAGGAGTTACAGTACAAGTGATGTGACCACCAATATCATTTTCTTTGGTTAAACTGAATCTTGCACCACTAGCTTGGAATTCACTAGAATTGGCTTTCATCACGTTAGCAAGTGCAGGTAATAACTTGCTCATAATTAAATCTTGAGCGATGACAAAAGTACCTTGGACATCATCTAAGTTCACCCAATTGTGATTAAATATGCCATTACCAGCACCAGGAACATCTCTTTTTTGGGTAACAGAGAGGAAATTAATTGTACTTCTCTTGACGTGAGATGGTTCAGGATAAACTGAATAAGTTGTACCTGTGGGGATAAAGTCGGCATTACTCTTAGGCTGTTCTTTGTCGTTAATTGCATAGCCAAAGATAAAAGGATTATCAGTACCTTGAAGAGTTTCAAGCAACGACTGAACAATAGCTTTAAACTGAACAATCACATTAGGATCGTTCATATCAGAATTATTAGGAGCTATCAAATGATAACTATCTACTAAATCTGCATCCTCGAAATTTAAAAACAAGTGCTGGATATCATAAAAATGTTCTGGAAAAGCAGTTAGTTGTTGTTTAACTAATGCCGGGATTTTTTTATGTTCACTGATTAATTTAGCGGCGATTTCAGCCAAACTTAAGTTAATAGTTAATGTTAACTTCCAACCTGTAACATCCGCAGTTGTAGATGTACCTTGTAAAGTTACAGGATCGAGGATAGCATAATGAATTTTACCACCAACAAAAGGAAAGGTAATTAATACTTTGCGACTAGAAGCATCTCCAGTATTCATATCTACAAACGGAATTCCTAGTTCTGCATCAATACCAATTTTGCCATCGGTATTTGGTCGCATATAAGTCCATTTGTCAGGTAATACAGATTCTGCTGCCAGTAGTTGCAGTTGTTTATTAATAGTTTCCTGAGTTATTGCATAAATCAGATCGAAACCAGATAATAGGCTCATTAAATATTTACTCCTTGTATCAGTTGGTTTGGGAGCATCTCAAATTTGCTAGTTCATCTGTTCTAACAAAGTTGATATGCTCCCTCTCTTTTTCAGGACACTTTTACTTTATTGGTTAAATTCAAGTGCTTCAATGAGGATAAGTTAAGGAAAGTTAGGGAGATAAGCGAGTAGAAAAGTTAAGGTTAATTATTTATCTATTGGGAATAGGGGCTAAATGAGCAATCGGAAGAAAGTTACGCTAATGCTGTAATCCTTACAGGATAAGCATTCTGTGAACGCACCTAGCAGAAATTTCCCTTAAGAATATTCTGAGAACGCAAGCTGAACCCTGTTGAGCGCCCATAGTTCAGGTTTTCGCTTCTCCAGAGATTTCCCTTAAGAATATCCGGCGAACGTCCCTAGCAGGGGTTCAGCCGGGATAGCTGTAAGTGCGATTCGTTCTGGAGAAACCCAGATTTTTTTGGGATTCCAGGCTTTAGTAGAGTAACCCTAATTGGGCTGAGTCCGCCCAGTTTTTTCGGAGAGAATCAATACATGATTGTAAGTAATCAACCTGAGTTCTCCTAGCAACCGAGAGAACCGCATCAATATGAGCAGGACTTCCCGCCTTGCCTAAATGCTTATATTTGGTCAACTTGCCTGGTTGAGAAGTCGGAAAAATTGGTTGAGCAGCGTGTAACTTATAGTACCAATAAACCCCTTGTTTACCCCGTGCTTGGTAACGGGAAACAGAACAACCAGGTGGCGCAAGTTCTCCTCCCGCTTGAATTTGTTGAATCATCAATTGCAAAGTCGCAATCGCTTGTT
>PWQB01000501.1 GCA_003556955.1 Nostocaceae cyanobacterium CSSed10_463m | reverse complement strand
CAGTTTACCAGATTGTCAATCTAGTTTACAAATTTTTACTGACTCTCATAATTATAAACACAAATTGTTAATTTTTCCACTAAATTCTTGATTTAGTCATTGGTCATTGGTCATTAGTCATTGGTCATTGGGAAGTTACCGTCTTCTCCCCCCTGCACCCTGCACCCTGCGCCCCTGCCTCTTTCCCCCTGCCTCTTTCCCCCCTAATCCCCAATTCTTAATCTCCTAACGCTAAAATGAGTCCTACAGTTCTGTTTGACTAATCCTAAATGTTTACCATTGATTTAAGTATCAAAAATACTGCCTTTCCCGTATCAGTGCAACGCAAGTCGGCTGAAGATGCTGAGGCGATCTATCAGCTACTTTTGGCAGCTATGCGCTCTGGAAACCCTGACATTGTGGAACTTAAGTGTGAGGGTAAGACAGAAAAGAAAATTGCTGTCCGTGCTAGTGAAATTTCTGGAGTCCAGATTGTGCAGAAAGATGGTGCAACTACAAGTAGCGGTAGACCACCAGGCTTTTTTGCGGTAACAGCTGAGTAACTACTAAGGGATAAAAATGTCAGAAGTTGGCATTGAGGTCAAGGATTTAAATTTTAATTGGCCTAGTGGGGCGAAGGCAATTCAATCTTGCTCTCTGGAAGTTCCTGTGGGTGAGTTTTGGATGCTTTTGGGTACAAATGGCAGTGGCAAATCTACATTACTCCGCCTACTGGCTGGGCTATTAGCTCCTCAGTCTGGTGAAATTAAGGTTTCAGAACCCGTTGGCTTTGTCTTTCAAAATCCTGATCATCAATTGGTAATGCCAACTGTTGGTGCTGACGTGGCTTTTGGACTTGTGGAGGAAAAGTTACCACCTGCTACGGTAAGAAAAAGGGTTGAGGAGGCTTTAGGGTCGGTAAATTTGTCTGCCCTACAATTACGCCCGATTTACGCTTTGAGTGGGGGACAAAAACAGCGAGTGGCGATCGCCGGTGCGATCGCTCGGCGTTGTGAAATCTTACTATTAGATGAACCCACTGCTTTACTCGATCCAGATAGCCAATTAGACTTGGTGGCTGGTGTCCGTAACCTAGTCAAAAGTCGGGGAATTACAGCCCTGTGGGTAACTCATCGCCTAGATGAGTTGAATTACTGTGATGGTGCTTTTTTACTAGAAAAAGGCCGTTTGATCGATCAGGGTGAACCTGAACGTCTTAAACAACGTTTGATGACAATGGATGATGGAACTGCTTAAACTCCCATTTTCTACCATCCTGTTTTTGAATAATTACTAACAATTGCAACGCGCCTAATTCAGGCGCTTTTCTTTTTAGGCAAGGTTTTTCCAGAAAAACTATGTCATCGCATCACATTTTTCACTAATTTGTAGCATAGAGTTACATAGAATACTTCAATTACTATGAGAGTTATGAATGAATTTTGTTAACTCTAGATAACTGTGATTAAAAACCATGCCTCGTTCCTTACTCCAAGCTGTCTTGTTAGTAGACGGCTACAATATAATTGGCGCTTGGCCTTGCCTGAAAAAAACCCGTGATCATGCAGGATTAGAGGCCGCACGCTGGGAATTGGTGGAAGCCATGACTAGTTACAGCTCTTTTCAAGGTTATGAAACTCAAATAGTTTTTGATGCCCACTACAATAAAGCCTCTAGTAATAAAGAAATTATCACAGAACTCTTATCAGTTCATTACACAGAGTTTGGGCAAACGGCAGACACCTATATTGAAAAATCATGTGCATCTCTGCGCTATGAAAGGGCGCAATCTCTGATTCATCGCGTGATTGTTGCTACCTCAGACCGCGCACAGCAGCTGATGGTACAGGGCTATGGTGCTGAATGGTTGTCGGCACAGCAATTATGTGGTGAGGTAGAAACTACAGTTTGTCGGATGCGACATAAATATCAAAAGCGCAATCAATCCAAAAGTAGGTTCTTAGCCAACTCTATTGATGCTAAAGCCCGGCAGCGACTAACGGAATTACGCATGGGATTACAGTAGATCCTAAAATTCAAAAGCCTGTAACCAGCCACCAGAGGGGGTTTTGGTTATAATGTTATGGGAATTAAATCTCTGCTAAAAAAAAGTTTAAAAAAAGACTTGCCAAATCCTAGATTTAGCCTTAAGATGTTTAATTGTGAGCGTTCCTCAGTAGCTCAGTGGTAGAGCGATCGACTGTTAATCGATTGGTCGCTGGTTCGAATCCAGCCTGGGGAGTTTAATTAAATAATCTCAAGAAGTCTGAAGCATAGAGGGAAAACAACCCGGCTTCGGACTTTTTGCTTTGATGGTTTTTTGATGAGCGATCGCCTGTGGGATTCTAAGATTTGACTGGCAGAACATGGGCGGTCATCTTTGCCCTCTTCCACAAGAGTTTTATCTAAACCTTGTCCATCATGAAAAGTGGAGTTTTTGTCATTGCGACGTAAGGAAGCAATCTCACCATCTTGACTAAAAACTACAGTTCTCAAAGTAAACAAGGTTTAATTTTCCCCCTATTCATGCTGAGTCCTGAATATTAACCTATAGCTATTTTCCACACTCCCTTACCCTTCGGAATGCTACGCAAACGGCTAGGCTCACGGCAAGCTTACTCCCTACTCAAAAGATAATCCCCATAATCCCAATCAAGAATGTGGTGATTATCTTGCTATTTTATTTAATTATCTGTATTATCGATCACTAAGCCTAATAAACCCGCACAACTCGACCGATTAACTGTAGATTAAATTCAGGAGCATAAGGTTAGTATGTGGCAAGATAATTGGAATCGATGGAAACTCACGTCTTTAAAAAGCTTGATTTCGCTGTTTTTGGTAGGTATCAGTTTAAGTGCGGTGATCTCTGCCTGCTCTCCTTCTCCTGGTAATAGTGGCGGTACTTCAGAAACAAAAGAACTGACTCTAGTGAGCTATGCCGTCACCCGCGCTGCATATCAAAAAATTATTCCCCTATTTACCAAACAATGGCAAGAAAAAACCGGACAAACTGTCAGATTTAACCAAAGCTATGGCGGCTCAGGCTCCCAAACCCGTGCAGTGATTGATGGCTTAGAAGCCGATGTAGTAGCCCTAGCACTATCGGCAGATACCTTGCAGATCCAGGATGCCGGACTGATTCAACCAGGCTGGGAGAAAAAGACACCTAACAACGATGGTATTGTCCACCGCTCTGTAGGCGTGATCGTTACTCGCGAAGGCAACCCTAAAAATATTCAAGACTGGGACGATTTAGCCCGTGATGATGTCAGCGTGATCACCGCTAACCCCAAAACCTCCGGTGGCGCTCGTTGGAACTTCATGGCCTTGTGGGGGAAGGTGATCAAAACAGGCGGCACTGAAGAACAAGCCAAAGCTTTTGTAACTAAAGTCTACGGCAACGTGCCAGTTCTACCAAGAGATGCCCGTGAAGCAACTGATGCATTTTTCGTCCAACAACAGGGAGATAGCCTGATCAACTATGAGAACGAAGTCATCCTAGCTCAACAACAGGGACAGAATCTTCCTTACGTAGTTCCCGAAATTAATATCTCCATCGATAACCCCATTGCCGTAGTAGATAGCTATGTGGATAAGCGAGGAACCCGCGAGGTAGCGGAAGCCTTTGTCCAGTTTCTCTTTACCCCCGAAGCCCAGCGCGAGTTTGCCAAAGTCGGATTCCGACCTGTAATACCGGCAGTAGTTGCGGAATTTTCCGATAAATATCCCGAAGTCTCCAACCTGTTCACCATTGCAGACTTTGGCGGTTGGAATCAAGTTAGTCCCAAATTCTTTGCCGATGGCGCAATCTTTGACGACATTCAAGCCAATATTACCCGCCGCTAGTCTAACTCTTATCTCGACGGTATCACCGTTTCAAACCCACAGTCTACCTTCATTTCTGAAAAAAGGTAATTTGAATATGGTTACTGACGATCAGATCATTCACAAACAAATTCGCCTGCGAATTTCCAGAAATTTTCATCAAGAACCGATCATTTCGCGTTTAGTTTCAGACTACGGTTTAACAATTAATATTACAGCAGCAATTTTGGGTGCAAATGCTGTAGGTGACGGTTGGTTTGAACTGGATTTACAAGGTTTTGCAACACAGATAGATGATGCTATCAATTACCTCCAGGATATAGAACTAGAAATCTGGGATGAAAATAGTGTTAGTGATTGGTGATTAATTTTCTAATTCCATAGGACTTACGCAAGAATTACGGAAGAACGAACCACAGAGACGCAGAGGACACAGAGGAATAGGGGTTTGAGAGAGTTTTTGCGTAAGTCCTGTTCCATAGGTTTCTCAGGACTTGCCTGGCGGTGGGTGACAGCTTCGCTACTTTTAGCCATTTAAGTATGAAATATGACGCTCAATAGCGGTAGAAATGCTAAAAGAAAACTATGCCAATATTGAGAGTTGATTTCTGCTGTGGGTTCTGGTGGTGCTAATAAAGCTTCTATTCTCTGTTCTAAGCGGTCGCTTCCACTAGCCCCTAAAGCCGCACAGCAAATTTCTGATGATACACTGCTACTGCTATTACTCACCACCATCAGCAATGACTCTGCTAATAGCAAAGGATCTACCTGGGAAGCTGCGTAACTGTCCGCCCGTAATTCACGCAAAGCTAAGAGTTCCTCCCACAAAGCATCTGTATTGGGTAGCCAAGTGGTACAAGCGCGTACCCAACCCAGCCAGAAAAACCAAAATGTATCTCGGTAATGGTAGTGTCCTTGTTCATGCGCTAAAACACTATCTACATGGGCAGGAGACAGGGTTTGCAGCAATCCTTGACTAACGACTAATTCTGGATGCCAAAAGCCTATTTGACCCGCAAAGGGCGCGTCTGTGTTCAGTAATCTAACTTGTCTACCCTGAATATTTACTAGGGGAGATTTACGGGCAGATTCTACAGATTGGCAACCTTGGAAGGCTAGAGTAATGCACAAAATGGCAAAAAATCCTAGCAGAATTAATGCTAGTTCATAACTCCACCAGCCAGTGTGTATCCCGCCCATTTTGCCTTGAGGCCCCATGAAGAGGACTGCGATCGCCGTCATAAAAATTAACAATGGGGGGAAGAGAAATAAAAATAGCGATCGCCGCCATCGGATATCCCAATTACCTTGGAGATGATTCCCAGAGTGTCTTAAACTCCAAGCAACTGTGATCGCAGTCAAAATCATCATCAGATGCATGATTATTGTTCCTCCCTGGCTTGGCGTGCGGCTTGAATGCGTTGAGCGATCGCTTCGAGTTGGTCACTGGCTGCTGCATCTAGACTATCAGCAAAGGCGGCGATCACATCAGGATTACCCACGGCGAGAAATTTCTGTAACTGGTCATGCGCCTTAATTACCTGTGCTTGCTGCTTTGTTAGCTTGGGTAGCCAATAAAATGCTCGCCCTTGTTTGTTACAGGCTAACCAACCTTTATCAGTGAGACGACGTAAAACTGTAGTTACAGAAGTATAAGCGAGTTCCCGATTGGGGTCTGAGAGAATGCGATCGTGTACATCTTTGACTGTAGCTGAACCCAGTTCCCAGATGATATTCAAAATTTCTGCTTCCAAGGGGCCTACAGACATTTGTTTGGGGCGGTAGTCAGGTAAAGGTGCCATATTGATTTTGTAACGAATTGTGGAGATGGCATCTGTGGATTGCCAAGATTTCCTCTCTATTTTGCCAAGTCATAGCGGATTAAAACCGTTTATGCTGGGATTTATTCTGTTTTCAGATTACCTTTGTTTGTCTGCGCTGGCATCAATTTTGCAACCATATATAAGAAATACTCTGGTCTAAGGATAAGAAATACTCGGAATTTAACTGTGATTATGGTGAATGACACCCATTAGAATGTAATCTCGGCAATAGTATTTAGAGCAGGTTTATCCACCGCGTGAAGCTATTCATTTACCACACTCCGGAATTGACTCCTATCGGCAAAACTCCAGACTGCGCGATCGCGGTTGATGTTTTGCGGGCTACTAGCACTATAGCTACTGTTTTGGCATCTGGTGGCGAAGCTGTGCAAGTCTTCAGCGATTTAGAACAACTGATTGCAGTCAGCGAAAAATGGCCCCCGGAAAAACGACTCCGAGCTGGAGAACGCGGCGGTGCTAAAGTTGCTGACTTTGATTTAGGTAACTCTCCTCTTGACTGCACACGGGAAGTAGTCGAGGGGCGACGATTATTTATCAGTACCACCAATGGAACTCGCGCCTTACAAAGGATAGAACACTCCCCCAGTGTACTGGCCGCAGCTTTGATTAATCGGGCGGCGGTGGTGCAGTATCTCCTGGACAAACAACCAGAGACTGTGTGGATTGTCGGTTCTGGTTTGGAAGGCACTTTTTCTTTAGAAGATACAGTTTG
>PWQB01000032.1 GCA_003556955.1 Nostocaceae cyanobacterium CSSed10_463m | reverse complement strand
CCAGAGGTATAAAGGTCATAAGTCAGTTGTGCTTGACCGCTAAAAACGGTAGTAGCTTCAGCCCCTGTGACTAATGGAGCTAAATTCCGCTGTCGCTGTTCTTCCGCATAACGACTGCGAACGACATCAGCATTGAGAACCACATTGGGCATCAAAGCAGCTTGTGCCTCACGTAGTACAGCTTGGGCGCGTTCTAGCTCCAATAAAGATACCTGTAAATCTCGATTGTTCCGCTTTGCCAGTTCTAAGGCCTGTGCTAAGGTAATCGGCTGATTGCCTTGGAGTGTCACTTCTTCTGGTTTAGTCGGAAATTGCAGCAGATTGCCACTAGGAATGAGATTATCAGGAATTGGCACGGCACGAGTAGGCGCAAATTCCACATTTTCTGGTTGCATGATATTTTGCCCTGTATTAGCAGGTGCAACAAACTCGGTTTCTGGTGGCGAAGGAGTGAGATTCCCACCAGTATTTGCTAAAACTGAAGTGTTTTTGGGAAAAGATGGATAACTCTGCTCTCTCAAATTCCTCGTCGGATATGGCGTGGGGCAGTTATTGACATCTGAACAAGTTTGTGATGTCAGTAATTTTGCGCTGCCTCTATCCCTGACAGCAGTGGGTAAACTCAATAACTGAGTTTCTGGTTTTGCTGGAGACGCTGCTGGTTGCCGTAAAGCAGATAGAGAAAAACTTGCCGGCTGGGCAGAATTGGCTTGGGAGGTAACAGTAGAAACAACTGTCTTCTCTAATGGCTGCTTAGAGGTAGCCGCCTGACTCGGTGTTTGATTGATTTGAACATTATGCTGCTCAGACTTTTTGGCAGCATTTAACACATTCGTGAGATTGGAAAATTTACCTTCACCTTTTGGAGATAGCTGATTTTTTATGGGTATACCAGTATTTCCTGTCAAGATAACTGGGTTACTCTTACTACTTGAAGACTGCAAATCAGGTATAGTTAACTCAGATTCGGGTACTATATCTGGAAAAATCTGTGTCTTGTTATTAGGCAGTTGGGTATTAATATTGTCTGCATCCCAGGTTTGACTATCAGTAGAAGTCAACACACTAGGAGAACTAGGAGAAGATCCAAGTTGTATGCCATTTGCTGTCCCAGCCAAAGTAGGCTGGGTCGTCAATACCGCTGCTGTGACACCAGGTAAGAAACTATAGAATAAGTATTGTCCTTTCACCGCATCCCCTCACACGAAAATCAATACTAGCGGCAGAAAACCCTTTATCTCCACAGAATATAGCACGATCCTAAATTTAGATGTGAATATACCATGACACTAAATTTAGGAATCGGAACTCGGTTTCTTTTCAAAACGTTGAACTATGCGAGAGAGTTCCGCTTTTTCATCAATACTAACGCGGGTAGGCGCACCACTAATAATTCGTTCGTAGTTACGGAAAGAATCTTTAATTTCGGGACCGTCAGCAGTAATATTATACTCACGGATACCTTTATCGTGCCACGAACCTCGCATTTTAAAGACATTAATTGCCCGTGACATTTCTCCACGAATTTCTACGTACTGCAACATTAAAATTGTGTCTGTGATTGTAGAAATATGAGAGTCAGTAATGGAATGTGATCCTAGAAATTGATCGGTTGTATTTGTAAAAAAGCCAGTTATTTCTTCTTGCTTGGCATAACCAGTTACACCGATGACAAACTGCCGAAAGGCATTATTACTCACACCTCTCGCCAGTGCTGAAAGGGAGTCAATGGCAATGCGAGATGGCTTAAAAACGGCAATTTCTGATTTAATAATTTGTAAGTGGTCTTCTAAACCAGTTGATTCAGGATAAGTACAAATTATTTTAAGTAAACCTTGACGTTCTAATTCTTCAAAATCAATTCCCCAAGAGGAAGCATTACGAGACAATTGAGCGCGTGATTCTTCATAAGCAAATAATATTGCTTGTTCACCCTTTATGCAGCCCTCTTGCAAAAATTTACTGACCAATAAAGTTTTACCAGTACCAGTAGCTCCTGTTGCCAAAATAATAGAATCTTTAAAGAAACCACCACCACACATTTCATCGAGGGTTTTGACTCCAGATGATACCCTGACATTAGAAGAGCGTTGGGTTAGGCGCATTGCTCCCAAAGGAAAAATATTAACTCCGGCATTGGTGATAGTAAAAGGATACTCGCCTTTCATGTGAGTTGTACCACGCAATTTGAGAATTTCTATTGTGCGGCGGCGACGTTCTCCTTCTAATACGTTACGCACAATTACCACATTGTCAGAAACAAATTCTTCTACTCCAAAGGAAGCCACAGAGCCGTATTCTTCGCTACGTTCAGTAGTAATAATAGTTGTGACTTGCAGTTGCTTGAGACGGGCTACAAGACGAAAAATCTCTCGCCGGACGACTCCCATTGCTTCATACTGCTGAAAAACTGCGGTGATGGAGTCGATGGATACTCTTTGAGCTTTATATTTGCGAATGGCATATTGCAAACGCTCAATGAGTGCTGATAGATCAAAGTTACCTACAATATCTTGACCTTCCGGATCAGGTGAAGCATCAAGAATAAATAACTTACCTTCGTCAATTAGATTTTGTAAATTCCAGCCAAAAATTTGAGCATTTTTAATAATGTCACTGGGGGATTCTTCAAAAGTTACAAATACACCCGCTTCATCAAAGCGGGTAATGCCGTTATAGAGAAATTGCAGTGATAATAAAGTTTTTCCTGTTCCAGATGTACCACTAACTAAGGTAGTCCTACCAATAGGTAAACCTCCTTGGCTAATATCGTCGAAGCCCTCTATCATCGTCCGAATTTTTTCTACACCAGTAATTGGGGTTTTGTTAGGTACTGCTTGGTCTTTTTCGCTCATTATTAAATAAGAAGTGGGTATTAAACCCGGTTTTTATATTACTAAACTAAACTTGTTTGTTATCAAATTTGGATGATTAAACTTTTTCTATTCTTCCCAATATTCTTCATTAAGTTCTTCATAAAGTAAGTCTAATCCAATCAAAACTCTTTCTCTGTCTGATAGATCACCAATTATTTTGCGAACGGGTGGAGGCAAAATTTTAGATAATGTTGGTGTCGCTAATATTTTGTCTTCTTCAGCTAGCTGTGGATTTTTTAGCACGTCGATTACTTTTAAGGCGTAGACACCTTGAAATTCCTGCTCTAAAATGTTTTTAAGTATTTTTAAGGCTCTAACTGAGTTAGGCGTGTTCCCTGCTACATAAAGTTTGAGGACATAGGTCTTTCTGGCTTTATTCATGATTAATTAGTTTGTCTTATTCATCGAACACCGATAAAGTTCACACAAGTGAGCTAGGATATCTATTAGTGCTAAACGATAATCTAGTAATGCTTCATCACTTCTACCTTCTAGTTTTAGTTGTATGGAAAAGTCTTCAATTAGTTCCATGTGAAATTCTATAATTTGAGGCACAGGAATATTAGCATAAAAGGCGGCATGGATAAATTTATCAATTTCTTCTTTCAGATTTTTGTCTGTTGTAAAGTAATTTATAAGAATCCGGCGATAATCTGCTTTTAGTTGTTGTAATAATACCTGGCGATCAACTGGAGTCATCTGCAACAAAGAACTGCTGTGGTTTTTGCTTCTAGCATGGAGACACATGAAAATATTTATTAATGAAATTTTTATTAAGATATCGTGTCTACTACTTCAGTAGGTAGTAAATTTTAGCAGTGGTACTAGCGATAATAGGCAGAAGCAAAACTGGTTGGTGGTTTATTACCATCAAGCGCTACATCTGCTCGCTAAAACGGAGGGTGGTTGGCTAATTTAGCCGGATTATCTCAATTTTTGGGAACATCGGGTGAAATAAATGAGAGTAGTCACATCTGTATATTTATATATCTGAATTAATCAAACTGACCAATATTGATGGCATATTCAGATGAGATGGATGTGGATAAAATTGCTCAAATGATCTGTAGTTGTGTATTAAAGTTGCAAGTTCCGAGTAAAATAAGGCTTCATCATGTCAACAGATAAGTTTATGTCTGGTTGTTAAATTACCAGATACCGTTGAATCAGTGCCGAGACTCAATGGTTTGTTGATGAAGGGTCTGTTGTCAATGAATATACTTAAATGAATTGATGAGTTACTTATGCATATTTCTCCAAACCATAGATTCTTTAATTTCCTTCCTTGATAAGATACTTAAACTAATTTAAAGTATCGTCTCATTCTAAATCATTATAATTCCTCAAGGTTCTAAAGCGAATCTTTGACCCCATAATTGTTTTAGTTGTCACGATCGCACAGAAGTTTCAACACCAGTAGGAGACTGACGGGGAGATTTCCCTAAAATTGCCAATGGCAAGGACAATGAGTCAATCCCATAATTTGTGTCTCTGAAGAATCTCGCCGTGAGCGTGAACGGCAAACTCATTATTTCAATGGCGTTGAAGCTGTAACAGAATCGCACAAATGAGTCTTCTGCAAGAATATTGCTTTGTGGCTCGGACACTATTTGCCAAAAGTGCTGATGCTGAAGCCGCAAGCTTACACCAAGAAGAATGACCCCAAGGTTCCTTATGTCAATGCTACAGTACCCGCTTTATGACTTTCTAGCAACCGTACCCAACTGCGTAGAAACAAGTACTCTGGCTATAGTGCTGGAGATTTTTGAGCAAGAGCAGTGCGATCGCTTGGTGGTAGTAAATCAGCAACAATACCCCTGCGGATTGGTGCAATCTGCCCGCTTATCTCAAAAACTATTGGCAATATCCGGTGAAAATCAGGCTTTGGACTTGCAGCAGCAATTATCAAACTGGGATCAATCCGTGATCGAGCCACTTCAAACATTACCAGCCAGTTATTCTGTAGAGCAATTTGAACGACTTTTGCGTGACGAACAATTGAACAGAGGAGAAACTCAAACCCCAAACCACCCAGAAATTAAATTAAATTGGGCGCTAATTGATGGGGAGGGCAAATTTCTAGGGCTGCTGAATAGTACAAGTTTGTTAACAGCATTGGCTCAGGAAAAATTGGCAATCAACAGCAGCAGAACTCAATCTGCTTCTAATACCCAAACAACAGCTAAAAATATTATCCCAAATCATGCTCACTCCTCCGGTAAAAAAACTAAAACTCACTGGCGGAGTGACCAATCAGGGCTGGCGCGATCTGCAAAGACTCAGCGACTACCGCCACGGCGCATCAATCAACGTCAATCGGTACAGAAATCACTGGTGCAGCTATTAGAACTGCTGCCTTGGCCTTTGATGCTGCAAACTGCAACAGGTGAAGTCTTAGCCAAAAATCCGGCTTGGTGGCAGCAATTGGGAGCATTAAAAGATCCCGAAGGCATTAGAAAACAAGTTGAAACAATATTAACCCCAGCCAAGACCAAGACAGCTACAGAATACGCCAGCCAACCAGCAACTAAATTTCATCCTCATGGTAGAGAAAATGATCATCTCGGTTTTGGATCACCGAATGAACCCCCTCCCCCAGGGACATTTTCTCCACCCCAGCTACACAACTTGCATGATCCGTCAAACATGACATCTACTAAATCCAATCGCTGCTTTTTGGATAGCCAGATGGGTACTTGTACTTGTGTGGTGGAAGTGCAAAATGGTCAGGAGCGAATTTGGCAGTTTGCCAAAATACTCTTAGAAAATCCTCAATCAGAAATTGGATTCGGGGGGAAGTTTCCTGAAGAATTGAGCTTTGAGCCAAGTTCGATGACTCTCCAGTCCGAAGAAGATCAGGATCTATGGTTAATATTAGCTACTGATGTCACCGAACAGCAACAGCTATGTAAAGAACTAGCAGCAAAAAATGCTGACCTGATTCAATTAAATCGCTTAAAAGATGAGTTTTTAGCTTGTATTAGTCATGAACTCAAAACCCCTCTGACTGCCGTTTTGGGACTATCACGGTTGCTTGTAGATCAGCAACTGGGCGAACTCAACGAGCGTCAAGCCCGTTATGCTGGACTGATTCATCAAAGCGGCAGACATTTAATGAGTGTGGTCAATGATATTTTAGATTTGACCCGCATGGAAACGGGGCAGATGGATTTAGCCCTTGTACCTGTGAATATTCGCACAGTTTGCGATCGCGCCCTGACCGAAGCCAAAGCAATTCACACACAAACAACCAAAGCTAGCGCCACCCCAAACGCTACCCCAAATTCATTTTGTGAATTTGCCATTTCCATTGAACCAGGCTTAGACCAAATCATTGCCGATGAATTGCGCTTGCGTCAGATGTTGGTACACCTACTTTCCAACGCCTTAAAATTCACAGAAAACTCTGGTGAAATTGGTTTGCGGGTTAGTCATTGGGAAGGCTGGGTTGCTTTTACAGTCTGGGATACAGGCATTGGCATTCCTGAACATCAGCAACAT
>PWQB01000831.1 GCA_003556955.1 Nostocaceae cyanobacterium CSSed10_463m | reverse complement strand
ATTCCCATTCAGCCTCGCTGGGTAGCCTGTAGGTTTTTCCTGTCTGCTGATTCAATTTTTCACAAAACTCTACTGCATCATCCCAACTTATTTGTTCTACAGGTCTTTGTTCACCTGCGAATTTAGCAGGATTTATCCCCATAATTGCTTGATACTGTAACTGGGTAACTGGATATTTACCCATGAAGAAACTAGGAACCTTTACCTGATGCTGGGGACTTTCAGTATTAAGTCGTTCTGCTTCCCCTGATGGTGAACCCATCGTAAATGTTCCCCCTGGTATCTGCATCATTTCCAAAGAGATACCATTACCCAAATCTTCAACGAAATATTTCACTTCTTTGTTGTGACGGATGACAACTTTACCTTGAGTATTTACTGTTACCACTTCTACGCTGGATTTAAACAATTGAACACCTAATAAAGAGAGGGGTGGGGTAATAATTGTTGGGGCAATAGGTTGATTTAATAACTGTATGGCTTGTAAAGCTTCGGCAGCATTTTGGTAACGTTGGCTAACGCGACGACTAATCATTGTCGTCAATATTTGAGCAAAGGGATGACTAACACTAGCGTGATTTTGCCAAATTACCTCACCATCTTCATCTTCATCTAATAAATGTGGTGGTATTCCCGTCAGTGCTAAAACCCCCACCATGCCGACGGCGTAGATATCGCTGGCTAATTTCGGTTTACCATTAAATTGCTCCCAAGGCATAAAACCAGGTGTCCCCACCCCCATTGTCAGACTAGTTTGCCCGGAATTCTGAAACATGATCTGCTTGACTGCGCCAAAGTCTATTAACATGATTTTCCCATCCAGGCGACGACGCATGATATTTTTGGGGCTGATGTCGCGGTGGACAATATTCTGTTGATGGACGACTACCAACACTTCTAAAATTTGCGTTAAAAGCTGGATAACTGTTTTCTCAGAGAATTTTTTACCAGGGGTGATAATTTTCGTCAAATCATCCCCATCAATAAAATCTTGTACTAAATAAAATTCATTCTTTACCTGAAAATATTCCGCTAATTTGGGTATTTGGGGGTGAAGATTGCCTAAATTGTACAGGGTTACTGCTTCTTGCTCAAAAGAGTTTTTTACCCAATCCAATTGTTCGTCTGTGAGGTTGTGAGTTTTCAGACGCTTGACGACGCACTTAGGCTTAGGATTAATAGGTATACCCAAGTCTTCTGCTAAATAGGTGTCACCAAATCCGCCACTTCCCAGTAGGTTGATGATTTTATAGCGGTTACGCAGAACTGTACCACTCGTAGGCATGATTTTTGACTTGGCAGTAAAGGATCGGGATTGATTACGTTTATTGTGCCAAATTTCTCAGTAATAGAGCAAGTTATTTTTCTCACACCGAGAAAGACTGAATTTTGGATAATCTAACTTGGGTTCTTATTGTTTCAATTTCAGTTTCAGTCAAGAGATAAAAAATAATTAACCACAGATGTACACAGATGAACACAGATAAATATATACTTCATCTGAATGAAAAATGCTGTAAAAACTAGATTTAGTCAGGAAAATTAATGATTAGACCGCGCAAATCGTTTGCTCAACATTGGCTCAAAAGTGAAAAGGCACTGGATGCAATTATTAAAGCAGCAGAATGTCACCAGAGCGATGATCGCGTCTTGGAAATTGGCCCCGGTACGGGTATTCTAACTCGGCGTTTACTCCCCTTGGTGCGATCGCTTGTCGCCGTGGAAATAGACTTGGATTTATGCAAACAGTTAGCCAAGCAACTGGGTCAAAGAGAAAACTTTTTACTATTGCAAGGGGATTTCCTCACTCTGGACTTACCATCCCACCTAGCAGCCTTTCCCAACTTTCAACAGCAAAATAAAGTAGTCGCCAATATCCCTTACAATATCACTGGGCCAATCATCGAGAAGTTGCTAGGGACTATCGCCAACCCTAACCCCGAACCTTATGAGTCTATCGTGCTATTAGTGCAGAAGGAAGTAGCCGATAGGTTGTATGCCAATCCTGGTTCCAGAACTTTTGGAGCTTTGAGTGTACGAGTACAGTATTTAGCTGATTGTGAATTTATTTGTACAGTTCCCGCATCGGCATTTTACCCACCGCCAAAGGTAGACTCAGCCGTGGTGCGGTTGCATCCCCGACAGATTGAAACACCAGCACTGAACCCCCGCAAATTTGAGACTTTGGTAAAACTGGGATTTGGAGCGAAACGCAAAATGTTAAGAAATAATTTGCAATCTCTTGTAGAACGCGATCGCCTGACCCAATTACTGGAACAATTAGAAATAAATCCCCAAGTTCGAGCCGAAGACCTCAGCGTTCAGCAATGGGTAACATTAGCAAACCAGTTAACAGTCAACAGTGAACAGACTGATAACTGATAACTGATAACTGATAACTGATAACTGATATGCGTTCATACAATTTAATTGCTCCTGCTAAAATCAATTTATATCTGGAAATCATCAGCGAGCGTCCCGATGGTTATCACGAGTTGGCTATGATACTGCAAAGTATCGATCTTGCCGATGAAATTAATGTGCAATCTCTAAGCACTGAAAAGATTCACGTCAACTGCAACCACCCACAAGTACCCACAGACCAAAGTAATTTAGCATACAGAGCCGCAGCACTTATGGCGGCGAAATTTCCCGAAGCTTTAGCTGAATACGGGGGTGTAGAAATTACCATTAATAAGCATATTCCCGTAGCGGCTGGGTTGGCGGGAGGTTCGACAAATGCCGCAGCTGTATTAGTAGGGATAGATTTACTATGGAACCTAGGACTCACAAAATCAGAATTAGAAGAACTGGGTGCTACCCTCGGCTCAGATGTCCCGTTTTGTGTTGCTGGCGGAACAGTGATTGCTACAGGTAGAGGTGAGCAACTTTCGCCTTTACCAAGTTTGGATCATATCTATATAGTCTTGGCCAAATATCGCAGTCTGGAAGTTTCCACAGCTTGGGCGTACAAAACTTATCGCCAAGAATTTTCCAGTTCCTATCTCAGAAATACGGAAGATTTAGCTGCACGTGCGGCCGCTGTTCATTCGGGAGCAATAGTTAAAGCTATCCTGAATCAAGATACGGGAGAAATTGCCGCAAAACTACACAATGACCTAGAACGTGTAGTCTTACCAGCTTATTCTCCAGTTTTACAATTGCGGGAACTATTTGCTAATCAAACAGGTGTTTTAGGAACCATGATGTCTGGTTCTGGCCCCACTGTTTTTGCCTTAGTGGAGTCTGAAGAACAAGCTCAAGCCGTTAAACTACAGATGAGAGCCGCAATTCCGGATGAGGATTTAGAATTGTTTGTGACTCGGACAATTGCACACGGGATTCAGGTAGCATCATCAGGTAAGGAAGTTTTTTCCTGGGGTTAAGTGCAGCCGAAACCTCCCACCAAGCCACTAAGATAAAAAGAAGATATGAGTGATTCAAAAGTAGAACAACCAGAAGCTCAAACTCAGGTTCCGCCAACTCCCTTACGTTGTATAACGGGCGCGGTGTTTTCTGGAGCGCTAGGATATGCAATGTATTCGCTCATGATATCTATAGCCACAACTTTTGCTACTAAACCTATCCATTCAGATAACCCGATGGTAGTGAATATTGGTTCTGCTGTTCGGACTTTGGTTGTTGGTGTAGTTGCTTTGGGAACTGGAATCTTTGGTATAGTTGCCCTTGGTTTGTTAGCTTTGGCAATCCAATTAGTAATACAGCAATTGACAAAGCCTAAAAACAGCTAACTTCAACCTAAAAGTGCATAGTGTTTATATTGAGGTTAAAACTTGAAAAGCCTGATTTTTGTTTCTCCAAGTTTTGGGAGGTATGCCGTGATATTGACGAAACTGGCGGGAAAAATGACAAGCATTTTGATAACCCAGTTGTGTAGCAATTTGCTCAATTGTCTGGTCGGTATTCTTCAGTAAGGGACGGGCGGCGGCCATGCGGCGCTTGACAATCCAACCGTTAACAGTTTCACCTGTTTTGTCTCTGATTCTACTTGTTAAGTAAGCTGGTGAATAACCAACGGCTTCAGCAACGTTAGATAAAGTAATCCCTAGATGATAATTAGCTTCAATGTAGTCAAAAACGTCTTTGAGATGAGGAATGGCTGGAAAGATTGATTCAGAGGTGACAGATGAAGTTGTATCTGCGGGTGCTGATGCTGGTATTTGATGAGATTTAGTCGCATACCAGCGATGTAGAAGAGATTGCTTTTCTAATCGGATTGCGATCGCCTTGAGTAATTGTTCTAAAGTAGAAGGTTTAGTAAGATAGTCATCTGCACCCAACTCCATACCTTTACGAATATCTTTTTGATTATTGCTACCTGTCAGAAAAATGAAGGGAATAATTGCAGTCACAGGATCTTGGCGCATCTGATGAAGAACGCTATAACCGTCCATATCTGGCATGACAATATCGCAAACCACTAAGTCTGGTAAATAAGTTTGCGCTTTTTGAATGCCAACCACACCATTTTCTGCACCTATAGTGTTAAAACCTTCAGCTTCCAGTCCTTTGACATAAAGAGTGCGGGTAGTTGCATCATCTTCAATTATCAGGATTGTTTTCGTAGATTCCTGGATCATTTTTTTTATAAATAAGGTTGTTGACAAAGAACAATTAGTAAAACTCTACTGAACTCCTAACTTTGATTTCACTGTCGGCAACATAATAGTAAATATGGTACTTACACCCAGTTCACTTTCTACAACAATGTGACCACCATGTAAGTCCACAAGGGATTTGACAATGGATAACCCTAGTCCAGTACCCGGCAGATTATGAATATTGCTACCTCGATAAAATGGTTCAAATAATCGCTGTCTATCAGCAATGGGAATGCCAATACCCCTATCCGTCACCTGAAAAACAACTTTTCCACACTCACAGAAAAGTTTAAAGTCAATCACGCTGTCAGTAGGAGAATATTTCATAGCATTGTCGAGCAAGTTTGAAATTATTGGTTCTAGCAGTTTTTTATCCATACAGGCTGTTAAGTAACTACCTTGACTCAAAAAATTTATGCGATTCTCGCTACCATTTGTCTGTATTTGTGCAATCAAATCTTTGCAGAACTCAACTAAATTCAAAGGTTTGGCATCATAATTTAGCTTGGCGGCTTCTGTTTTGGCGAAGAACAAAATATCATCCAACATCTTGGTGAGCTGTTCAACACCTGACTGAATATGATCAATTAATGGTCGTGTTTTTTCCTCATGACATTGATTCATCTGCCTTTTGAGTAAGCTATTAGAGAATGAAACAACATTCAATGGAGTGCGGAATTGGTGGCAAACCATAGATATGAAGTGTGCTTTGAGTTCGTTGAGTTGTTTTAGTTGTTCTAAACTTTGACTCAGATCCACTTCTATCTGTTTATATTCAGTAATATCAATACCTGCAATCACTTCCACTGGTGTTTCTGAATCATCAAGGGTTGCTACTATACAAGCTAACCAGCGTTCCTTGCCGTTTTTTTCCAAAACCTTGATTTCCTGATATTCTAAATCTTTATTATGTACCTGCTTACGCGTTTTGTGCTGGAACAATTGACAGAGATCAACACCAGTTAGTAGTTCCTCTTTTGTATAGCCTGTCAGTACCTCTGCTGCTGGATTCATGTAGGATAAATCCCAGCCCTGAATTACAAAAATACTAGCATTTGTCGTTTCTGCTAAAGTAGACCAGCTCTTTTCTTTTAATTGTGACAATTCTGCTGTTGAGTGGGACTGAGTAACATCCCAAATGCTCCATACTCTACCAATAATTTTCCTCTCTAACCACTGAGGATGAGAGTATTGAGCAAAAATTCTCCCATCCTTTAACTCTAAAATATCGTAGCTTTCTAAATCAGATTGACGGGATATTTCCTGCATCACCTGAACATAAGCTTCTGGATATTTTAGTTGCTTCTCGAAAAAAGCTTGGCATTGAAGATATTTTCCAGACAGGATTAGGGAATTTGGGATTTGCCACATATCCACAAATTTTTGATTAAATCCGAGAATATCTCCGTGAAGACTCACTGCAATAATACCGTGGGCTGTCGCTTCCAGGGTAGAACGTAGTAGAGAAAGAGATTGTTGGAGATGTAGCTCCTTTCTCTTCAGTTCAGCAATTTCCTGTTGTAAATGCTTGTGAGTATTTTTTAATTCGTCAATCCACTGGTACATACACCCCTCTACTAGTTTCTCACTTCTTTGACAGCCAAAGCTAGAGTGAACCCTCCTGCTTGGAGACTCTATGTAGGTAAAGGTAGTTTCCAGTCAGAAAAATTAGTTTCCTGGATGCTTTTGGCAAATCCATCAGATGGAAATAATTTATAATTACCAAGATTCATATAATTACTCACTATTTTTATAAATTATTAATCGAGTCATGAAAGCTGTGAT
>PWQB01000205.1 GCA_003556955.1 Nostocaceae cyanobacterium CSSed10_463m | reverse complement strand
TAAATTTGGCGGTGCTGTAGAAGTTATTGAAGAGAGAGAAGAAATTTTTCACATCAATCCCACTAACTTCCAAGAAACAGCACAGCAAATTTTAACCTTTATCGAAAAATGTGAGACTGATACCCAATACTGGAACGAGGTTTCCGAATCCATGAGCCAACGGATTATTAATAAGTATAATTGGCAATTGCACACCAGTCAAATGCTATTATTGGCGAAAATGTTTAGCTTTTGGAACTTTGCCACTCCGGAAAATAACACAGCCAAACATCGTTATCTAGAAACCTTATTTCACCTGATTTTTAAACCCAGAGCCGAAAAGATTTTAGAACAACATTTACATAGCCTTGTATCACCATGAAGAATTAACACTTTTTCGTTGCTAATAATTGAGAGTTTAGCAAAGGTATTCACGATGAATCAAAAAAGTCATAATCAAGATTTTATATATACAGATTGGATATTAATTGAGAATCAATTTGACCCTGATAAGTTGCATTCGAGGGAAACTATTTTCACAATTGGTAATGGATACTTGGGAACCAGGGGCAGTTTTGAAGAAGGTTATATTCGGGGATTACCAGCTACTTTCATCCACGGTGTCTATGATGATGTGCCTGTAGTTTATACAGAACTGGCTAATTGTCCAGACTGGTTACCATTGGTATTGAGTATTAATGGCGACAAGTTCCGTTTCGACCAGGGAGAAATATTAAAATATGATCGACAACTTGATTTAAGTCAAGGCGTTCTCAGTCGTTCTGTACGTTGGCGTAGTCCCAGTGGCAAAACTTTAGATATTGAGTTTGAACGCTTCGCTAGTTTAGCCGATCAGCACGTCTTAGGGCAACGCTGTCAGGTAACGCCTGTAGATTGTGATGGTATGATCGAAATTCAGGCTAGTATTAACGGCTACCCAGAAAATCAGGGTTTTAACCACTGGGAAGCCATCGACCAGGGTAAAACTGAACAAGGAATTTGGTTACACAGTCGCACTCGCGGTTCTCGAATTGATATTGGTATGGCCGCTAGGATGGTCATATCAGGAACTGAAGCAGCTTTGCAAGTTCATACTGCTCCTGGATATCCTACCTTAAGTGTCACTTTTCTGGCGACATTACAGCAGACTGTGACAGTAGAAAAGGTAGTAACAGTTTTTACCTCAAGGGAGATTTCCCCACCAGTCCCGGCCGCGCAGGAAAAACTCGCACACCTACCAGATTATATCACCTTGCAGCAAGCCAACGCCCAAGCATGGGATGAGGTTTGGCAATACAGTGATATTGCGATTTCGGGTGATAGTAAAGCGGCTTTTGCTGTGCGCTATAATCTGTTTCAACTGCTAATTGCTGCCCCCAAGCATGACGATCAAGTCAGTATTCCCGCCAAAACTCTGTCGGGGTTTGGCTACCGTGGTCATATTTTTTGGGATACAGAAATTTTTATTCTGCCCTTTTTTATTTTCACCCAACCAGCCCTAGCACGTAATTTATTGAGTTACCGTTATCACACTTTAAATGGGGCGCGCCGCAAGGCATCCCATTATGGATATAAAGGAGCAATGTTTGCTTGGGAAAGTGCTGTGACTGGGGATGAGGTAACACCACGTTGGTCACTTCCTAGTGATTTTTACGGTGAAGATATCAGAATTTGGTGTCGTGATCACGAAATTCACATTAGTTCAGATATTGCTTATGCTGTCTGGTATTACTGGCAATCAAGCGGTGATGATCAATGGATGCAAAGCTGCGGTGCAGAAATTATTTTAGATACAGCTGTGTTTTGGAATAGTCGAGTTGAGTTCAATTCTGAGCAAGACCGCTATGAAATTCGTGGGGTAATTGGAGCAGATGAGTATCACGAATTTGTCCACAATAACACTTTTACAAATCGGATAGTGCAGTGGCATTTAGAAAAAGCTCTGACAGTTGATGACTGGCTGAATCACAGTTTCCCAGAACGCGCCAAGGAATTAGAGGATAAACTACAACTCACCCCGGAGATCAAAAGCCAGTGGCAAGATATCGCCGCTAAAATGTGGATTCCTTACGACCCTACAACGGGCTTAATTGAACAGTTTGAGGGGTTTTTCCAGTTAAAAGATATTAACTTGCATGACTATGAACCACGCACCCAGTCGATGCAAACTATTTTGGGGATTGAACAAACCAATAAGTGTCAGATACTCAAGCAGCCTGATGTCTTGATGCTGTTATACATGATGCGGGAATTAGGAGATTTTCCCTACAATCAAAAATCATTACCAGCAAATTGGGACTACTACGCGCCCCGCACTGATATTAGTTATGGTTCATCCCTTGGCCCGGCAATTCACGCAATTTTAGCTTCTGATTTAGGGAAACGAGCCGAAGCTTATGAGCGGTTTATGGAAGCTGCAATGATAGACCTGGAAGACAGGCGAGGTAATACTGCTGATGGTATTCACGGGGCTAATGCTGGGGGAATTTGGCAAGCTGTGGTTTTTGGTTTTGGTGGCATTAAACTGAGGGACAGTCAGCCTGTAGCTAACCCTCATTTCCCCCAGGGCTGGACAGGATTGAAGTTTAAACTACACTGGCGCGGTGAATGGCACGAATTTGATTTACGTCCTCCAATTAACGCGGAGGAAAGCAACAAAGGTTTTATTTTATTTGCTCCCTCATCTTCGCCTCAGCCTGATATCAGAGGGGTGATTTTTGATTTAGATGGTGTGTTAACTGATACAGCAGAATACCATTATTTAGCTTGGCAGAAACTGGCAGATGAGGAGGGGATTGAGTTTAATCGAGAAGCAAATGAACCGTTGCGGGGTATATCTCGTCGGGCTTCTCTAATGTTGATTATTAAGAATATCAATTATTCAGAGGCGGAAATTCAGGAAATGCTGGAGCGGAAAAACCGCTACTATGTGGAGATGATTTCCCAGATTACACCGCAGGATGTTTTACCGGGTGCGATCGCTTTATTGGATGAGTTACGAGAAAAGGGTATAAAAATAGCCATTGGTTCGGCCAGTAAAAATGCTCAGATGGTTGTAGAACGTTTGGGTATTGCTGATCAGGTTGATGCGATCGCCGATGGTTATAGTGTACAACAACCCAAACCAGCACCCGATCTATTTTTGTATGCAGCCGAACAATTAGGAGTCCCACCAGAGAAATGTGTAGTCATTGAAGATGCGGCCGCAGGGGTGGACGCTGCTGTGGCTGCGGGGATGTGGGCTGTAGGTTTAGGCCCTTCTGAGCGAGTAGAGGCGGCTGATGTGGTTTTACCTAGCCTTGCAGGTGTCACCTGGACACAATTGCAAGAGAAATTACAAGAAAGTGTGGCACAGCGTGAGAAGGCAGAGGTGGGGAAGCACAGATGAACACAGATGAATTTTTGCTAAATTCCAATTTCAGGAGACGATATTATGTCTAAATCCGGAAAAACACGCCAAATACTCGAATCAATCAAAAATGTGCCTCAGCAAGTAATTAATTATGTCTCAGAAGCAGTGAGTCGCATTTTTAGCCCTAGAGATGATGATTATCCCGCCACAGGAGTTC
Organism: Nostocaceae cyanobacterium CSSed10_463m; assembly: GCA_003556955.1. The sequence continues at coordinate 2,904 of PWQB01000205.1, read as the reverse complement.
AACCCTTTGAAGGCGATCCTCCTGACAAAAAAAACGACTAAACTCACACTCCGCGTACCTTTGCGCTTCCCTTAGCGTACCTCTGCGTTTAAACCAACGCTTTCAGTAACGCTTGAAGTTTCAGTTGCACCTCAGCAAACTCCTTCTCAGGATCAGAACCAGCAACGATACCAGCACCAGCATACAACCGGGCGCGATCGCCGTCTATTAATGCTGAACGAATCCCCACGATAAATTCACAGTTACCCCTAGCATCTATCCAACCCAGAGGCGCAGCATATAAACCCCTCTCAAAGTTTTCATAACGCCGAATTTCTGCACAGGCAAAATCTCTGGTTGCACCGGCAACGGCTGGGGTAGGATGCAATTGGGAGACTATATTTAACGGATGGACACTAGGGGGAACCTTGGCTGTAATTGGTGTCCATAAATGCTGAATGTTAGATAATTGTCTCAGCCGTGGCGCTAATACCTGGGGTAACAAACCTAGCTGGTTGAGGCGTTGAGTAATAAAATCAATTACTAGAGAATGTTCGTGTCTTTCTTTGATACTATTTAACAAGCGATTGGCATTAGCCGCATCTTCAGCAGGTGTTTTACCTCTGGGTGCAGAACCTGCTAATGCATCGGAAATTAACTCGTGATTATCAATACTGATTAATCTTTCTGGACTAGCACCAATGAAATTTTGTCCTTTACCATTGCTGGTGGAAAAAATATAACAATTAGGATGTATTTGCCGGAGATTGTTTAATGATTTGAATATATTAAAAATATTGCTAGATTTCACATCTAAGGCATTTGCTAACACAATTTTGCTTAAATGGCTAGACCGAATTTTTTCTACAGCCGATCCAACTGCTTGTTTAAAGTCTTGAGCATTAGTTACAGATTGTTTACTAAAATTATTTGGTAACTGATCTACATTTGTAGCAGCACATTCTAAAGACTGAATTTGAGCAATTTTATGCTGCAATTCCTGCAATATATTTTCTACATTGGTACTGGCTTTAATGATTAGATTATTCACTAATATACAGTGTTTATTTTTCACTGCTATTTGCCAACGAGGCAGAAAAATTGTTGCAGATGGAAATGGGTAATCTATTTGAGTATTCTGATCGAAAAAACTGAAATAACAAAAAAAGTGCGGACCTGCAAAAGTCAACTGATTGTTACCAAAATTTATAATATTTTCTAGACAAGATTTGATAAAATATTCAGCTTGATTAAAACGGTCTTTGCCATCAACTTCTAATTTTGTGACAGTATCAATGGCCGCGATCGCTTCTCCTTTAGTCTGATTCTCAAAGTAAAAATTTATTTCATTAGCTTGCGTAAGTTTATCTAATACCACTAAGGGATCTACCCAGTCAATATCGAGAGAAATACTTACTGTTTGCCGGCAATTATTCTGGAGGCAATTTTCCTGAACGTTTAACAGAAAATGATATAGGTCTTTGTTTTTGACAAAGAAGTTGCTGCGACATGGTAAAACTGTCATGGATCTAGCAATAGTAAACTTTTTTTAAGTTAACTTCCTAAAGTGTAATTAAACGTGGTCGTATTTCTACAGGTAACATATTCAGTTGCCACTTCACCAGAGTATGGTTTGCTGTATTTATGGTGTTCCCAGACGCTGTACAGCGATGACTCGTTTTGAGTTGTAGCCAAAAAGTGAGTGTTATTATCGGGAGGTTAAGCAGCCACAGCAAATTCCCTAAGTTTGGCACTTAAACAGGATTTAGTAAAGCCCAAAGTTTCAGCGAGGGCTACAGAATCACAAGCTTTGTGAAGTTTGAATTGCGTGGGGGGTGCTGGTGTCTCTCGAAACTGTAAAATTTTATGTATAAGTAAGGTTACTGTAATCTCATTAATGCACGACAGATGACTACACAGCAGGTGGCAAATCCTCAAATTAAATTATGGCTGGCGGCGATTAAACCGCCGATGTACAGTGTTGCTATCATGCCGATTTGGGTAGGAACCGCAGTGGCTTTTGCGGAAACCAAAAGTTTTAATTTGGTAGTATTTTCTACTTTTATGGCGGCGGCCATTTTTATTTTAGCCTGGGAAAATATCACTAATGATGTCTTTGATTCAGAAACGGGTATTGATCAAAATAAACATCATTCTTTAGTAAACTTAACTGGTAATAAGCTATTAATATTTTGGCTAGGAAACTTGTGTTTAGTTTCTGGGTTATTGGGAATAATTGCCATCGCTATTTGGCAACAAGATTTTACTGTCATCGGCTTAATTCTACTGTGCTGCGCTTTGGGCTACACATACCAAGGGCCGCCCTTTCGCTTGGGATACAAGGGTTTGGGCGAAATTCTTTGCTTTTTTGCCTTTGGCCCTTTGGCGATCGCCGCAGCATACTATAGCCAAACTGCCACTTGGTCAATCACCAGTCTAGCAGCTTCGGTGATTGTGGGCATTGTCACCAGCTTAATTTTATTTTGCTCACACTTTCACCAAGTTAAGGATGACATAGCCGCAGGTAAGCGATCGCCTGTTGTGCGTTTGGGTACGGCAAAATCTAGCCAAGTCCTCTATTGGTTTACTGGTAGTATTTATCCTCTGATTTTGCTATTTGTTTTCTTACAAGTTTTCCCGGTGTGGACTTTGCTGAGTTGGTTGAGTTTACCTTTTGCTGTTCAGTTATGTCGCCATGTCCAAAAAAATCACCATCTCCCGGAAAAGGTGAGTAATTGTAAGTTTATTGCAGTTAATTTACATTTCTCCTGTTGTTTACTGTTTGGTTTGGGGTTTATTTTGGTTGGTGGTTGACGTTACCGCAAATTTTGTTAGAGGATGTTTTAAAAGTCTTATTGTTGGTAGCAAAACATTCTAGATCCCCCTAAATCCCCCTTAAGAAGGGGGACTTTGATTCTAATTCCC
>PWQB01000535.1 GCA_003556955.1 Nostocaceae cyanobacterium CSSed10_463m | reverse complement strand
TGTTTGAGTAAAAAATTCGGTTGTGCGTCCACAAAACAGTTAGACTGGAAATCGTAAAGCATTGACTAATCTATGCAGAATCCTACATCACTGCCCAAGATAGTCCGCGCCCATGTATTGATTTCCGGTCGAGTACAAGGGGTGGGCTATCGCTATGCGACTGTCGATACAGCTAGTCAGTTGGGTTTAACTGGTTGGGTGCGAAATCTCCCTGATGATCGTGTGGAGGCAGTTTTTGAAGGGGCGCGGGTGGTTGTCGAAGAGATGGTTCGCTGGTGTCATGCTGGCCCCCCAGCTGCGGTGGTGAAAGATGTTGTGGTTGAGTATGAACAGCCTGAAGGTTTGCGGGGGTTTGAAGTTAGGCGCTTTGAATAGCCATTTTCTATTAATTAGTTTTGTTAGGTTTCAGAGACTATTCTTGATTAAAGATGTGTTATTTGTGAAACACCCCTCTCTATTCAATACTGTTCGGTTAACGATATTTGCTCATTGGAGATCCCCCTAAATCCCCCTTAAGAAGGGGGACTTTAAAGAGTTTAGCCCCCCTTTTTCAAGGGTGGTTGGGGGGGATTGCCTACGGCACGCTACGCGAACACAACCTTAACCGAAAAGTATTGCCTCTCTATTGGCATTTACCAATAGAGGGGTAGTAAAAAATATGAGTATCTAATTACTTCATTTTTTTAAAGCACCTTGGGCATTTACCATGCCATGACCAAACTGCTGACGGTTTCTCAAGTTTTCAGCTGTTAGTGTAAGTTGTGCTGCTATTTGTTGAGGGCTAAGGTTCGGATTTTCATCTTTCATGAGAGCAGCAACACCAGCTACGTGAGGAGATGCCATACTAGTACCAGCTTTCCAACCATAACTGATATTACAACTGGCAGCAGCAGCACAGGTTGGATTAGGATCAACGATGGGACTCAAAACCAAGTGTTCAAACCAATTTGTTGGGCGGGTTGCAGGATCACATCTATCGGTTTGACCACAATCACCACCTGGAGCCGCAAGAGTTAATGCAGCACCTGTATTACTGTAAAATGCACGAATATCAGAGGCACCAGGATATGGATATCGAGGTGCAGGCTGGATGCCAGTAGCTCCTACATTGATAATGCCAGGGATACCACCGGGAATATTGACGATGGTGCCATTCAGATTTAAATCAGAATTACCAGCAGAAGCTACCATAGTCGTACCTGACTGGTTTACATACCTAGCAACTCGTTTTTCTGCGGCTAAGAAAGTAGCAACTCCTTGGGAACCTTGTCCACCAATTCTTCCTATAGCACCGAGACTCATGTTAATAACTTGGTAGCCCCGATTAGCAGCATCAATCATTGCTGCCCACCGAGAGTCACTGAAGCCACACAGCCCGCATCCTGGTATGTTTTCAAAGACGTTATAACTGGCAAGACCAAGATTTGGACCTACACCAACAACTCGACCACCACCAAATGCAGCAGCTATAGTACCAGCGACATGAGTACCGTGATCAGACAGGCTGGGGTAAGGGTTACAAGCACCGTTCGTATTGGGACCAACTGAACTACCAGCTGAAGTATAACAAGCAGTATGAACAATATTAGGAGCTAAATCTGGGTGATTGGTGGCAATTCCGGTGTCGATTACTGCCACAACGGTATTACGAGAACCAGTAACTCCAGCCAACCAAGCTGCTGGTGCGTTGACACGGTTTATACCCCACAGTAAGCCTAAATTGTATAAGTCATCAGCAACTGTGGGTGCATTTAGTCGTTCCAACGGCGACGTTGTAGATATAGGTGCGTTTAATGATTTTACTTCTTCTGAAATAACAACCTGGGGCAAAGCTTGAACAGGTACTTCCGCCACTGATTGAACTTGAACATTTCCTTCTATCTCAGAGGAAAAGTCCGTGTTGCTGGATACAGCGATGGCGATACCTACTTCAGGTAATTCTCGTACTACCTCACCCCCTGCATTTTCTACTAAATTCTTGAGGTTTTTTGGTATCTCTCCACCCTCTTTGATCAGAATCAAATAACGTTTGACTTCAGTATTGGAGGGTTTTTGAGCAATACTAGGCTTAAACCATGCTTGCAGGAAAAATGAACAAGACACACCCAGGAAGGCAAAGGCCATCCATTTTATTCTTCTCATGATCAAATGCTGATTGTCTCAGTGAAGTTGCTGGTATCTTTATTATAAATTCCACCGAGACATTTTGGCTGCCAAATTGCCATTAAGGGCGATATAAGATGGCAAGCGGACTGGAATTACACACTGTATTCCAATTCACAGTTAGCTATGCCTTATTTATATAGTCGGGACAATTCATGAATGCCTCTAGTTTTTGTTCTGGGACGAGGAGTGTAATTTTTCCGCAGTTTTTCAACTCTCGCAGAGGTTCCCAGTCAGGTTGTCTCGAAGGTTTCTAATTTTTTTGTAAATAATGTTGACATTTTGTAACGAACTTGTTACACTCATTTACATAAGTTAGCAAATACCTCAAATACCTACGTAAATCATTATTAATAAAGTTGCCTTGGGCTTGAGATAAAATTTCGCTTCTTTGTATTGTTGTATCTAAATCGTCATTCTTACTTCTCCTAATCAGAGACCTCAGTTGCCAAGCTGAGGTTTTTTGTTTGTTTAGTGATTTGGTTTTTGAAATATTTCGGCGAAAAACTGCTGGAGAGCTTGCCAAGAAAGCTTTTCTACTACTGGATTATAAAGCGATAAACCCTAATTAATTTCAACTGTCTGGATACTTCGTCATTTTGGCACGGCTAAATTACACAGCGATCGCTACATTAGTAGATACATCAAGATATTATTTATAGGCGACTCACACAAAACCATGAGTGCAAATGTCACTATTTCTCAAAATCCTTTACTTAAAGGTTCTGGCTTACCTCCCTTCGGTGAGATTAAACCAGAGCAAATAATCCCAGCTTTCACCGAATTATTGGCAGAACTTGACCAGCAGCTAACTAAATTGGAAGCTAATATTCAGCCTACTTGGAGTGGTTTAGTAGAGCCATTAGAAAAACTCACAGAACGGTTGAACTGGAGTTGGGGCATAGTGAGCCATTTAATGGGTGTGAAAAATAGCCCTGAATTGCGCGCCGCTTATGAAAGCGTACAGCCACAAGTGGTACAGTTCATCAACAAACTCGGTCAAAGCCAGCCAGTATATAATGCTCTCAAACAACTCCGCGCCAGTGATAACTGGAAAACTTTAGAATCAGCCCAACAGCGCATTGTGGAAAATGCTATCAGAGATGCTAAACTGTCCGGCGTGGGCTTAAAAGGAGAAGCACGGGAGGGTTTTAACGCCATCCAAATGGAATTAGCAGAACTGGCGACCAAGTTCTCTAACCATGTCCTGGATGCCACTCAGGCCTTTAGCTTAACCCTGACAACAAAAGCAGAAATTGACGGCTTACCCGATAGCTTAATTAGTCTAGCGGCACAAGCTGCCCGTGCGGCGGGAGCAGAAAACGCCACCCCAGAAAATGGCCCTTGGCGCATTACTTTAGACTTTCCCAGTTACGGGCCATTCATGCAGCACAGTACCCGCCGAGATTTGCGTGAACAGATATACAAAGCTTTCATCACTCGTGCTTCATCTGGAGAGTTAAATAATCAGCCGATAATTGAGCGCATTTTAGAACTGAGGCAAGAATTAGCAAGTTTACTCAGCTTTGAAAATTATGCTCAATTGAGTCTAGCCAGTAAGATGGCTCCTAATGTGGCAGCAGTGGAGGCATTATTAGAAGAACTACGTCAAGCCAGTTATGATGCTGCTGTCAAAGACTTAGAAGCACTCAAAGCCTTCGCTGCTACCAAGAAAGCCCCAGAAGCCGAAGATTTACAACACTGGGATACCAGCTTTTGGGCAGAACGCCAACGAGAAGAAAAATTTGCCTTCACCGCCGAGGAATTACGTCCTTACTTTCCTCTCCCGCAAGTTTTAGATGGCTTATTTGGACTAGTAAAGCGGCTATTTGGTATAACTGTAACTCCTGCCGATGGTCAAGCCCCAGTTTGGCATGAGGATGTGCGTTATTTCCAAATAGCTGATGAAACTGGTAGTCCTTTAGCGTACTTCTACTTAGACCCTTACAGCCGTCCCGCAGAAAAACGTGGTGGTGCTTGGATGGATGTTTGTATTAATCGCAGCAAAATCACTGAAAATGGTGTAACGTCAATTCGTTTACCTGTGGCCTATTTGGTATGTAACCAAAGTCCCCCAGTGGATGGTAAGCCGAGTTTGATGACTTTCTATGAAGTAGAAACTTTATTTCATGAGTTTGGTCACGGCTTGCATCACATGATGACTAAAGTAGACTATACCGGAGCAGCAGGTATTAACAATGTAGAATGGGATGCTGTAGAACTACCCAGCCAGTTTATGGAAAACTGGTGTTATGAGCGACCCACTTTGTTTGGTATGGCGAAGCATTATCAAACTGGTGAACCTCTACCGGAGCATTATTACCAAAAACTCTTAGCAGCACGTAACTATATGAGTGGTAGTGTGATGTTGCGGCAAGTTCACTTTAGCAGTGTGGATTTAGAACTACACTATCGTTATCGTCCTGGTAATGGTGAAACCGCCGCCGATGTCCGTCAACGCCTTGCCAAAACTACTACGGTTTTACCACCACTACCAGAAGACGCATTTTTATGCGCCTTTGGACACATTTTTGCCGGGGGTTATGCCGCAGGTTATTACAGTTACAAGTGGGCTGAGGTACTGAGTGCTGATGCTTTTGCCGCTTTTGAAGAAGCTGGTTTAGAAGATGAACAGGCAATAAAAGCTACAGGTATACGTTACCGGGATACAGTGTTGGCTCTCGGTGGTAGTCAACACCCAATGAATGTGTTTGCATCTTTCCGAGGTCGTGAACCTAGTACTGTTTCGTTACTCAAACATACTGGTTTATTGCCGACTGCGGCTTAACAATTTCAGTTGAGTAGTGGCGTGTCAAGCTCAAAATAAGCCTAAAATCGTGCATTAGACAAAACTATTGTGGGGTGGGCATCCTGCCCGCCCAGAACAGGGTTAATGAAGGGATTTCCAGAAATTAAAAGATTATAAAAGATTTGCCACCAAAAGACAGACACATATTTATATAAAATTCTTTGCAATACTTAACTTTTGTCTAATTAAAATAAATCAATATAGATTAAAAATAATAACTAAGATAATAATTTATGAAGTTTATTACGCTAAATTGAGAGTATGCTTAATCCTGGAAACCTAGTTCAAAATTCAGGTGATTTGGTGCAATAAAACTCAACATTAATTAACTATTGATCACAGGTTTTAGTGCTAATAGCTAATAATTTAAAGTTTGTTGGTGCTGAATTACTGACTAGGTTGTTGAGCAAGGCTTTGAAATTTTCAACTGAGCCAAGTAATAAGAGCAAACACAAAAGCAACTTTAAGGGCGAGAACTAACAATGATTGAAAAAATTTTGCTAGCAGTTTCTGGCTTAGGCCATGCAGAAGAAATGCTCAAAACCTTAAAGGAGATGCCGTCAATCGAATCTGCAAAGGTTACAATTCTGCACGTTGTACAGTCTCAAAGTACGTCTGAGGCAATGACAGATAAATGGGAAGAGGGTGGTAAAGTTCTGGCTAATGCCATGCAGTTTCTCAAGTTAGATCCTAGCCAGGTATCTTCAATTTTACGCCAAGGTGATCCCAAGACTGTAGTTTGCCAGGTAGCAGATGAAATTGATGCTGACTTAATTATTATGGGTTCACGGGGACTGAAACGTTTGCAATCCATTTTATCTAACTCAGTTAGCCAGTATGTTTTCCAGCTATCTTCTCGCCCCATGTTGCTGGTCAAGGATGATATTTATGTGAAGAGAATCAAGCGAGTTATGGTGGCTATGGATAGCTCTGATTCTGCTAAAAAATGCTTAAGTTTGGCACTGTTTCTGTTACAAGGTACTCAGGGTAGTCAATTAATTTTGACTAATGTTACTACAGATTTGCGTGGTAAAACCTCTGAAGTTACAGAAATTAACCCTGAGAAAAATCCAGTTTTGGCAGAAGCTGTTGCCGAAGCCCAAAAAATTGGTGTGCAAACCCGTTGTATCACTAGTAGCGGTAAGCCTGGGGAAGAAATTTGTCGTCTTGCAGAAGAGTTAAATACAGATTTATTATTGATCGGATCTCCAGACCGCCGACCATCAGTGGCTAAGAGTTTTGTGGATATAGACAGACTCATTGGTGCTTCTTTGTCTGACTATGTGAGAGTTAATGCTACTTGTCCTGTGTTGTTGGCGCGGACTGTGGCTTAATAAAGTGCTGAGTGCTGAGTGCTGAGTGCTGAGTGCTGAGTGGGGAGTGGGGAGTGCTGAGTGCTGAGTGGGGAGTGCTGAGTGGGGAGTGCTGAGTGGGGAGTGGGGAGTGCTGAGTGCTGAGTGCTGAGTGCTGAGTGCTGAGTGCTGAGTGCTGAGTGCTGAGTG
>PWQB01000778.1 GCA_003556955.1 Nostocaceae cyanobacterium CSSed10_463m | reverse complement strand
CTAGAATTACCCGCCGATATTCCCTTAGAAATAATCGTACTGCGAGTATTTTTACCCACGTGAATCATTTTCGTCCCCGTGTCAGCTTGCTGCATATTATTTGTCAGCGCCACCGAGTAAAATTCACCCACAGAATTATCACCCACCAACACACAGCTAGGATACTTCCAAGTAATGGCTGAACCAGTTTCCACTTGAGTCCAGGAAATCTTAGAATTTACACCTTGACACAAACCGCGCTTGGTCACGAAATTATAAATTCCACCTTTACCCTTTTCATCGCCGGAGTACCAGTTTTGAACAGTGGAGTATTTAATTTCCGCGTTATCCAAGGCGACAAGTTCCACCACAGCAGCGTGTAATTGGTTGGTGTCATACATCGGCGCAGTACAACCTTCCAGGTAGGAAACATAGCTTCCTTCTTCAGCCACAATCAAAGTCCGTTCAAACTGTCCTGTGTCACCAGAGTTGATGCGGAAATATGTAGACAATTCCATTGGGCATTTTACGCCTTTAGGAATATAGACAAAAGAACCATCACTAAATACTGCACCATTTAAAGCCGCAAAATAATTGTCTGCGGGAGGAACGACGCTACCCAGATACTTCCGCACAAGTTCGGGATGTTCTTGTAAAGCTTCCGAAATTGAGCAAAAGATAACTCCATCTTCGGCGAGTTTGTCCTTAAATGTCGTAGCAACAGAAACGCTATCGAAAATTGCATCGACAGCCACATTTGCTAGTCGCTTCTGTTCAGTGAGGGAAATACCCAATTTTTCAAAGGTTTCCAGCAGGGTAGGATCTACCTCATCTAAGCTGTTGAGCTTGGCTTTCTTCTTCTTGGGCGCGGAATAGTAGATAATATTCTGATAATCTATCGCCGGGTACTTGACACTCGGCCAAGTGGGTTCTGTCATTTTTAGCCACTGGCGATAACATCTGAGGCGAAAATCTAACATGAACTGTGGCTCGTTCTTCTTGGAGGAGATCAAGCGAACAACGTCCTCATTTAGTCCACGTGGGATAGTGTCGGCTTCAATATCTGTAATAAAACCGTACTTGTAGGGTTGGTTGACTAAGGTTTTGGCAGTTACACTCATCGGTATTAATCTCTTGTGTTCAGAACTGGAATCGTGAAATCTGTTTACGGAAATCTCTTTAAGAATGGGAGACGGGCTGCTTGAGCCTTTTCCCTGTTAGTGTTTCCGAGTGGTAACACGGCTGTTAAAATAGGACTTTGGGAGTAAAACAACTTGTGGGTTGTTTAATTTATTTTCATTTTACGCTAAATTAACAACAAGAATGTTGTTAAAGTCAAATTTTCTAAAAAAAATATTTGGGGACGTTCATGCAGCGTCTTGTAGAGCAAATGGAGACTACTCACCAAACCTCAACCAAGCAAGATATTCTGGAGTATCTGCTTAAGCGCTCACAAGCAACTGCTTTTGAGTTAGCGGAAGTTTTAGATGTCAGCAAGCAAGCAATTCGTCGTCATTTGAAAGATTTGGAGACGGAAGATTTAGTTTTGTATTCATCTGCACAAATAGGTATGGGGCGGCCACAGCATATATATAAGTTAAGCCGCCGGGGACGCGATCGCCTGCAAAGGAGTTTAAACAATCATCAAAGCGATCGCTATGGTGAATTTGCAGTTTCACTGTTGGACACTTTAGCAGAAACCGTAGGCCGTGACCAAGTAACCTCGATTTTACAAAAACAGTGGGAGCGTAAAGCTCAAGAATACCGCGATCGCGTCGGTAACGGATCACTAGAAGAACGTGTAGCTAATTTAGTGAATCTGAGAAAAACTGAAGGATTCATGGCAGAGTATCACTCAGTGGAATCCTCAAAAGATGATAGCTTTATCTTCATGGAACATAACTGTGCCATTTCTAACGTCGCCGAGTCTTTCCCTAGCATCTGCGGTCATGAATTAGAAATGTTTGCGGCGGTGCTACCAGATTGTCACGTAGAGCGCACCCATTGGATTATAGATGGTGAACATCGTTGCGGCTATTTAGTGAAAGCTCGACCAACACAATCACATTCAGTTTAAATCATGGCTAATATTTCAGTGGTAAGGCGTTTTACCAATCAATAATTATTAATTGTCCATGAATCAACATTTAACTAACTTGGAAAAATAAATATATGGATATACCACCACAGCAACCGACAACTCAATTTCTCACCTTAGAAGAATCAGCCAAAATAGATGCAGCATTGCTATCTTCATCAGAGAAATTTTTAACCAGAATAACAATTTCATCCCTTAAAGTCCTCAAGCATATTGCCCAAGAATGCGGTGTAGCGATAGAAGACTTAACCACACAGCAACTGATTACCTGGTTTGAAACAGATGCCAAAATTAAACGAGAACAAGGAATAGAAGCCTCATACTTGAAATGGTAAAGCATTTCCTTCCCTTTCTTCCATCTCAGTGTCCTCTGTGCCTCTGTGGTTCGTTAAAAAATTAACAGGAGCATCCCAATTTAGTAGAAATATAGAGACCGATGAAAAAACCCTATAAAACCCTCTTCCCTTGGCGTTCTTTGCGTCTAAAGCCCAAGGGGCATACGCTACGCGTTAGCGGAGCTTCGCTTTAGCGATAGGCGGTTCGTTCCTTCTAAACCAAAATCGCATAAATGCAATTAACCCAATAAAAAGCACCTAAAAAAGGCACTTTTAGCGATAAATTGAAGTGTACCCAAAACATTTAAGCCCGATAATTATTACTTCTAGGACTGCGAGCGCCCACAACAGCACCCATGAGAGCCGCAGCTAAACTCAACAAAGAACCCAATACAAACCACCACAAAGCCCTAGAAGTAGCCGCAGCAATTTGGCGAGCCTGTTCAGCCGTGACAGTAGTGGGCGGTACGGGAGCGCCTGGTTGAACCGCTTGGGGAGGTACAGCAACTGCAACATTGGGAGCTACAACACCAAAAGTTCCCCAGACACCACTTGCTAATAGCCAAGAACTCAGAGCGATAGTAGTAGCCCAGAGAATTGCGCCATTGAGCAGGGCTGTATTCCGGTTCATTGGTCCACAAGTCCGAGCTGTCACCCAACCACCAACGAAGAGGGAAATTAACAAAGCCAGAGTTGACCAAATTCCCACATTAGCCGCAATATCAGGCGTTATGGTTCTGGGCGCTCCTGAGCCAGCAATTGCACCTGCGCCGATAGCACCAAATAAGGAACTTAAAATTAATTGCGTAGCTAAGGCGACTAACACGCCAGCAATTATTGGTCCCCAGCGCACTCGATCATGATATTCTGCTACTCTACCTGCTACTGCGGGTTCATTAATAACATCATCGCCTAAGCGATTCACGTATGACATAGTTGATTTTCTCCATTGCTTGATCAGCAAAGTTTTTGATCAGTTATATTCATTTGATGATTCATGCTTATGCTTAAAATTAAATTGCCAGATATGATTTTTAATATCTATCAACAGAAGGAGTTAATCACTCTATCTTCAGCAGGATTAACTAAAATTACTTCATAAATATTAGGACTTACACACTGTACAAATTAATCATGGTATGGTGTTACTAAAATAGCCAATTTCCGGCTCTGAACAATGATTATATTGATAGTAAATATACTCATGTGGTAGGGGTTTAGCATTGCTAAACCCCTACTGAATATGTGCTTTTTAGCGCCATAAATATTACTAAAAAACACTAACGGGTAATTATTACTAAGACATTACCCATTAGTCACCAAACAAAATAGGATTCACAAATTAACGCATTTTTACAGCAGTACCTGTGGCGGTAATTAATAATAAAACTCCACTCTGGTCAAGATTAATTGTGCCGGTATCAAATTCAATCCCAATAACTGCATCAGCGCCTAAACGCTCGGCGCGTTGTTTTAATTCTTCTATTGCCTTTTGTTGACCCTGCTCAAATAAACGCTCATAGCTAGCAGTACGTCCACCAATAATATCTCGAATGCTGGCAAAGAAATCTCGGATGAAATTACTACCATAAACGACTTCGGCTGTCACGATGCCTAAATATGATTCAATAATAGCACCTTGTATCACATCAGTTGTGGTTACAATCATAAGTTACTCCTTTGACTCAATTTTGGATTTGGGATTTTAGATTTTAAATTGCTCCCATACATCAATGTAGTTGCTGATAACCCTTTGATCAAATGAGTGCCAAATTCCCCGCCTCCTCTACCTGTTTGTGGCATCATAGCAAGGTAAGATACTTTTATTTGTGTAAAGGCAGCGCAGGAAGAAACTTACTCTCAATAAAAGGCATTTTGTCCAACAATAAATTTATTTGCGGGGTATTATAAATAGTTGATCATAGTCAATCAGTCCTCCAGTGTATGTAAACTCAGGAAATTCTGTGCTGTGAAAAAGTATCTGAATTGACCATCTATTTAAATTTTGTGAAAGGAAATCAATACAGTTTTCAAAAGTCGAATTTTTTGTTTTAATGTACAAGCAAAAGTCCCTTAAAAATTCAGGAATTTTACTGTGTACAAACGCATATCACTTGCAGTTGGTATTCTGTTCTTAGGATTTAGCTCCGTGAATATCCCCTCGGTGGCTCAAGCACAGGTACTGATAGCGCAAACCACAAACCCCCAATTAAAGAGACTCTTTGAGGAAGGACAGAGGCTGGTGGCAGCTAGGGACTATAATGGAGCGATCGCCATTTATCAACAAGCTGCTCAAATTGAGCCAAGAAACGCTAGAATCCATTCTGGTATAGGCTATCTCTATGCCCAACAAGGAAATTTTCAACCAGCCCTAGCTTCTTATCGTCGCGCGATCGCCATTGATGCTAACAACAGTGATTATCATTACGCTATGGGTTACATCAAAGCTAATTTGGGTGACATGAAGGGAGCAAATGAATCTTACCGTCGTGCAGTTCAACTCAACCGTAGTAATTTAAATGCTTATTTGGGACTAGGTATCACTCAAACCCGTTTGGGAAACTTTACCGCCGCTACATGGGCTTTTGAAGAAGCCATTAAACTGAATCCCAATAACGCCCAAACCTATGAGTTTATGGCTCTCATGTATAAACAGCGACGGCAAACTGCACAAGCCAACAATGTGCTAAGAAAAGCCCGTGACTTGTATCAACGGCGAAATGACTCGGCGGGAGTGAACCGGGTAAATGGGATGTTACGGGAGTTAGGGGGGTGAATCAGTTATCAGTTATCAGTTATCAAGGCGTATATTGGGTTAGACCCGCTAGCAACGCCTATTACTAATCACTTTTCAGTTATTTGATTTCTGCAAGCTGCATCATGTAGGGTTAGGGGTGGTTTGAGTCTGATAGGCATTTTTGACAGCAGCCCAATTACTGGCGATTGGCATTCGCCAACCAGTACCAAAGGCGCGATCTGTAATTTTTAATCCTGGGGGTGCTTGTCGGCGTTTAAATTCAGCCCGTGTCACCATCTGAATGACTCTGTTGACAATTACCGGATCATGGCCTGCGGCGACAATTTGGGCTGCTGATTGGTGTTTGTGGATCAGGTGTTCTAAGATGTCGTCTAAAATCTCGTAGTCGGGTAGAGAATCTTGATCAACTTGTCCGGGTTTAAGTTCAGCACTAGGTGGTTTGGTGAGAATATTTTGGGGAATGATTTCGCTATCACGATTTAACCAATGACATATTGAATACACACGAGTTTTGGGAACATCAGCAATTACAGCCAACCCGCCATTCATATCACCGTAAAGGGTGCAGTAACCCACTGCCATTTCTGACTTGTTACCAGTGGATAATAGCAGATAACCAAATTTGTTGGCGATCGCCATTAATAAATTACCGCGAATCCGGGACTGGATATTTTCTTCAGCGATGCCAAATTCAGTCCCAGCAAACAAATCAGCTAAGGTGTGATCAAACCCTTGCATTAATTCCCCTATTTTTAAGGTAGTGGTTTCAATACCCAAATTTGCTGCTAACGCCAAAGCATCACTGACAGAATGTGATGAACTGTAGGGAGAAGGCATCAGCACACCGAGGACATTTTCTTTACCAAGAGCTACGGATGCGATCGCTGCGACTAAAGCCGAATCAATTCCCCCACTTAAACCCAGCACCACTTTAGAGAAACCACACTTTTGGGTATAATCTCGGACTCCCAACACCAAAGCCTGCCAAATTTCCTCTGATTCTGACTGATATGTAGGTGCGACAGAACTAAACTGTAAATCTCGCTGCACCTCATCAAATTCCACTATTACCAAATCAGTAGTAAAACCATTAGCACGACAGACAATTTCACCTTGACGATTCAAAGCAAAACTGCGACCATCAAAAATTAAATCATCATTTCCCCCGACTTGATTAGTATAAATTATTGGTTGGGAAAAACGTACCGCACTATGTTTGAGCATCGATTCTCGATACTGCTGCTTACCAACACTGTAGGGTGAAGCAGATAAATTCACAATGATATCAACGCGCAAAATTGCTAAATCAGCAAT
>PWQB01000692.1 GCA_003556955.1 Nostocaceae cyanobacterium CSSed10_463m | reverse complement strand
GCCATTACTATACTTATATGACCTCTGGAAAGTTTTCGGCGAATATAGCAAAGTGCTGAGTGCTGAGTAAAAACTAAGTTAGATCAAGGCTTTTTAACCTGCGGAGGCAGGTTTTGTCTGTGTAGCCGCGACTTCTAGTCGCCAGGGCAAGTTTTTCTATATATCTTTTGTACATGGTTCTACACTAGGACAAACACAATCTTTTTTTGTATCTGCTACAAAAGAATAACAATCGTTCAAGGCCTCTTCTTTTTGCATCCGATAAACAGATGCAGCAGCAAGTTCTATAACTGTTTCACCTTCTTTATCAAAGGGTTTATTACTAACTACTTTGAAATGCGGCCATTTATTATTTTCTAAAAAACTATATTTAAAATTGGGATAAATTAGATAATTTCCTGGTTGACAAATATTAGATAAATTTAAGTTTTTCTGAGTGATATATTCATCTAAATATTGAATGACATGATGTTTCTCCCGCCATCTTCTATACTGTGGATCGCAAATTGTTGCACCAGCAGGTAGTTGATTGATAATATTAATTACATCAGATATAGCAATTATTTTATGCTGACCAAATTTACTATCTAAATATAGATAATTGAAATAAAAATTACTCCAGCATGATATGAGAATACCCACAGTCAGGAAACCGGTGATAGTTCGATTTATCCATTTAGAATGGTTATCTATATATGCCAATGCCGAAATTGTTAGTAAAATTGGCGCAAAATAAATTAACATTTTGTAGTGAAAAAAGTAATCATCTTGATAATTGGATGCCGCATAAAGATAAATCAGCCAAATCAAACTTAAAGAACCTAAAATAATTTTATTGCCTCTAAATTTAGCAATTCCTAAAATTAAAACTAAAGATAAGAAAATAATCCCGATACTGCCATAGAACCAGGGAAATTTTGTAAAAAATACTTGTTGTCCCAATTCTAAATAGTTCACAACTATCCGACTGAGGCGAGAAACAATACTGAAAGCACCATTACTTTCATGGTTACGGTTCAAGATTAACGCCAGAATTTTTCTAGTATTACCTCCCCTACGGGAAATTTCACCTAGCCAGTAAGGAGTAAGGGCAATAATAGCAGAGGCGATCGCTAATCCCGGCAAAAACCATCGTTGAGAACGCTGGCGATGCTTCACAATAAATATAACTATACTGAGAATAAACACAATGGGCATGACAAATAAAGTCGTGCTATGCAGACAGACTATAACAGCAAGGCTGATGCCATACAGTATCCATTGTGCAGCCTGAATATGTAGTGATGCTTGTCCTTCTAACTGCCGTTTGTATAGTAGTACAAATGTAAATAGGAAAAAGGGAATGGGGCTAATATTCCATTCAAATGTACTAACGAAAACTTCAGAAAATATGAGGCTATACCAGAATCCTGCTAATCCTGCTAAGAATAATCTTTTAGATTTGGGAATATTTTCGAGAAGTTCATAAATTAAAACCATGAACAGGGGAATGGCTAACACTGAAAAGATGGCATTGGGAACAACCTGCAAAGAGGGATCAGCCCCAAACCAGACGGCAGGAAACACTAGGTAGTAGTAAAGGGGTGGTAAACTGTAGTCTCCCACAGAAGAAGACTGCCCTAAAGTCGGGAAATCTCCCCCCAGCATTTTCATGTAAACAAATGCATCCCTGATTTGGTCAGGAGCTTGACCAATATCGAAGGTAGTATATTTGAATAAACTGATAATTCTGGTCACTATTCCCAAGGCGATCGCTAAAATAATTAAAGAATAGGTAATGACTTGACTTAAGTTAATTTTTTTGTGCATCAATAGTCTGTTCATATAAATTTATGAGAAAATTAATTGTTTTGCTATAATCAGGGGTCAGAAAAAAAGTATGCAACTATGCTTCTTTTCTCACTAGATGCCAAAGCATAATTTTAAATTCATAGGTCGGATCAACTTTGTCTTACCAGACATGGCTGTTTTTAAGTATATAATCTGGTTGCTCTTGGAGAACTTTCTCTAGGATTAACTCCGAATAATTACGACTGATAATAAAAACGTCATTTGTCCCATCAGGAATAGCATTTTGGGAAGATTGGATTTTGAGATCAGTATCCATGAGGTATATTAACTCTAGAGGTGGAGAACCTATAAGAACTGGATGGGGATATTCACGAAGGATATCAGCAATTTCGGGAAAAGGAACACTATTATACTTATTCCACCAAGTTCTAGATTGAGAGTAGACTGAACCGGAGACAACACCTACAGAAAGTAGGCATACCATAACAATTTTCCATATTTGTTGATGCCAAAATTTTTGAGAATTTAGGGACAATTTAGCCGCCAATAAATAGGCTACTGTCAGTTGAATTCCCAGAAAACTAGGAATCAAGTAACGGGCTACCCCTGAACGTCTGCCTCCGGTAATTAAATCAGGTAATGCCAGAGCCAGAAATGTAATACTAATTAATAGCAGAATAAACGACCAAGTTCTTTTAGGTGTATGGCGACAGAGAAAATAAATTGCATAACCAACAAGAATAATTGTGGCAGCAATCCCGAAATATAATAAGTTATGACGATAGGTAAAATTATAATTAAAATCAATAAATAATCGATTTACAAATAACAGCCAAGCCTTCACTAAATCTCCTAGAGGAACTTTCATTTTTACCCAACTAGTACCCGCATCTAATTGTGTAAAACTAGAAAAAGTCGTCATCACCCAAGGGACTGTAAGTAATCCGCCTGTAACAACAGCCATTAGGTAAGCACGGACTGTTTTACTCAACCGCCAACCTTCATTTAAAAAAATGTAGATACCATGTCCAATGGCAACTAACACAGAAAATAGATAAGTATAGAGGCTCAATACTAAGGTTGCAGTATAAACGCCCCAACTCCATCGGGTATTTAACCGAACTGCCCTCAGTAAAGCGGCACTACTTAAAATAATAGTTACTGTCCATAAACTTTGAGGACGGGCTTCCTGAGCGTATGCTAAATGGAAGGGAGAAATGGCAATTAAAGCCACAGCAATCCATGCTGGTGTAGATGATGTAAATAATTCTCGACATAACCAGTAAATACCAGGTAAAGCCAGTAAACTGATCACAGCAGAAAAACTTCTGATGGCTGTTATCGATGAGCCAAACAACTGTACCCAAGCTCGTAAGGATGAGAAATAAACTGGTGGTAGTTGGGGTTCTTCTGCTGCTAAACCTTTAACGACATCTAAGTAAGTTCGTTCTGGTATCAATTGTTGATATTTATTTAATCCTTCTAGATTAACTGCATAAGTACCAGAAAAGTTTTCTCTAATTTCTGCAAATGTATAACCCGCAATTCGGCTTGATGTACTAGTTTCATCTCCCCAGTAGACTTTTTGATCAAGATTGGCAAATCGAAAAAAGATTCCTATAATTACTAGGATAAGAATTAAAATTTGAAAACTTTTTAAAGAGAAGCTTTGTTTATTAATAAAATTTTGCTTAATTTGTGTCAGCATATTTTTTAACTATTATCTGCGAATTTAACTAATATTAAAAGTTCTGGGACATAAAAGACACAATTATTTAGTTAATGGGAGCGATTAATTACAGAAATTTCCCTATCGCCTTCACTAAGCTGGCTAGTTGAGGCTGAATTTTCTGGCAAACCATAGCAATTACGCACCAAATAAAGGGGGCGACCTTTAACTTCTTCGTAAATCCTGCCAATGTATTCCCCAATTACACCTAAAGTTACTAATTGCATTCCCCCCATAAACAAGAGCGCTACCATCAAGGAGGCATAACCAGGAACATCAATACCTAAAATTAGGGTACGCAAGATCAGAAAGGCTGCATAAATAAATGCTACCAAGGATATAGTCAGTCCGATATAGCTCCAAATCTTGAGAGGGGCAAGACTAAAAGAGGCAATGCCGTCAATGGCAAAGTTCCAGAGTTTCCAGTAGTTCCACTTAGTTTTGCCCTTATAGCGTTGCGGTCGATCATAATAAATCGAAGTTTGGCGATAGCCTACCCAAGCAAATAGCCCTTTCATAAATCTTGTCCGTTCGGGCATTTGTTTGATCGATTCCACCACTCGGCGATCAATTAACCGAAAATCACCAGTGTCTGGGGGAATTGGTACCTGACTGATCTGACTAATGACGCGATAAAAAGCATTGGCGGTGAAGCGTTTTAGCCAACTTTCACCCTGTCGCGATCGCCTAGTTGCGTAAACTACATCGTAACCTTCTCGCCACTTGTTCACCAGTTCCTCAATTAACTCAGGCGGATCTTGCAAATCGGCATCAATTGGAATTATCCCTGCTCCTGAAGCATAGTCAAGTCCTGCTGTCAAGGCTATTTCTTTGCCAAAGTTGCGTGATAAATCAATCACTTTAATTTGGGGATTATTTTGGTGATGGGCAATCAGGTGTTGTATTGTGTTGTCTTTAGATCCATCATTGACACACACAATTTCGTAACTGTTATTCATGTTGTCTAGAACAGACAATAGCCGTTTAAAAAGGTAGTCAATATTTGCTTCCTCATTAAACATGGGAATAATTATGGAAAGCTCAACTTCATTTGGTAGTGTAGGCATTTTATCCTCTTGATATGAGTCCAACGGGGCTATTTTTAACCAAACAACGGAATCTAACTAGACAAAATGCTCTATTTTTTCTTTTTGATTCACTAACTATTGGCAAATTTCTCCAGAATTTTCCAAAGGTATCGCCAGATGTAGATCCTAAGTCATCTTACACTTCACCAGTATAGGAAGCGTTATAATAGTTTATTAATACACAAAATTTCCGCATATTTATCTATTTAATCTAAATATACAGAATCTTCACGATATTTAGTTTTTTCAATAAAAAAGTTATTCTGGTCAGGTTAAATACATCCATCCCAGAATAACAATATAATTATGCTTTGAGTCCTTGAATTTCTACAAGATTCACCCGCCTCATTCTCGACATCCTGGTGAAATTGAATTACAGCAGATTGTACTCCTAAATAACACATTTTATAACCCTTATATAGCAAGGTTTTTGGCCAAACAAGAAAAATGTGTTGGTTTAATTTGTTGTGAGGGGATTTAATACTTTTGATTTTTGACTTCCCCTCATGAGGCACTTATACTTCGCCTTGATTTTCGCTTTTCTGTCCTGGAGAAGATTCATAAAGAGCATCTAACTGTTGACGAGCATCTTCAACGTTGACTGAACGCATGACTAACAAAGGTTCTTTAATTAGGTTACCTGCGTTGTCTAATAATTCTGGATGGGGAATAAATTGTTTTCTGGAAGCAAGATATCCTTGATTATCGGTTGATGAATATTTAGCTGGATAAACTCGCTCTCTATCAAAACTGAACATAATCAAGTTGCGGATTAAGTTAGCAACGGCGATGAAAGCAAGAATTGTAAAAGCCAGAATGTAAAGTAGGTGTAACATCGGGTTTTCCTCCAAGAGCAGCAAGTTTTAAATCTTTATTCGGTAACCTTTTGCTTCGCCTGTATTCTCAGTACATGGCGAAAATAAGTGTCTAACGCACCCTTAGTGCGTCTATACTTTTATGGAAAAATTTGTTAATCTATTCAAACTAACGTAACATGGGCTACATTATTTGTTAATAAAAATAATGTTAAGGATTTTTGAGCTTGAATGCGATTTGTATAGTTTCTTGTTCTGATGCCAATCGGCCTGCAACAAATTAAACAGCAGACAACTTTCAAAGTTCTCGTGCTTGATGCAAGCGCATCGAAGCATTCCAGCATTCTGTTACCAATCGGTGCCAAGGCATTAAGGTAGTCATATCAATCCCGACTTTTCCATCCGTTGCGGTAAATAGCATTTTTGCTGCGTTTAGTTGATCTTGCGCTTGCTTGACTCGCAAGAGTAAATCCGATTGCTCTTCTTGACTCATAAATGAGAGTTGCCCGGTTTCTAATAATTCACGCGATCGCGCAAACCAATAATTAAAATCCTCCAGTAGAGGTTCTAATACCGTTTTCAGCATCTCAGCCCCTGGTACATTCGAGTCTCGCATAAATAAAAAGTATATTTCTAACTCCTCCAAAAATATTAACATTTTTTACAAAATTTAACATTGTTTTAGAGTATCTCCTCAGATAGATTGTCAAAAAATCTGTGATCATGCCACGGAAATAGACTATGATTAAAATTGGCGTGAGGTTTACCTTAAATTTGTCATCAACAACAAAACTACACAAATATATATAGAAAGCAAGTATTTTCTGTAAAGCGATCGCATCAATAAGTCGGCATGAATAAATCTTCATCTGCTGCGGTTTATGAGAACAGCTTAAAATCCAGAGAAATATTTAAGTCAACTTCGCAGTAATCAAAGCCAGTAAAATCGTTATATTTGAAGCAGACTAGAAAGTGCTGAGTGAGTAGTGGCGGGTTTAAGCATCAGTCTGTGTCGAAATCCTCAGTAAACCCGCCCGTACAGGAGTTAAGAGTAACTTTCTTCT